>JAGVSZ010000355.1 GCA_019137045.1 Betaproteobacteria bacterium | reverse complement strand
TACTCGATGACCTTGGACACGACGCCTGCGCCGACGGTGCGCCCGCCCTCGCGGATGGCAAAGCGCAGGCCCTCCTCCATCGCGATGGGCGCAATCAGCGTCACCTGGATCGACACGTTGTCCCCAGGCATCACCATCTCGGTGCCCGCCGGCAGCTCCGTCGAACCGGTCACATCGGTGGTGCGAAAGTAAAACTGCGGCCGATACCCATTGAAAAACGGCGTGTGCCGCCCCCCCTCCTCCTTCGAGAGCACGTACACCTCGGCCTTGAACTTCGTGTGCGGGGTGATCGACCCGGGCTTGGCCAGCACCTGCCCCCGCTCCACCTCCTCGCGCTTGGTCCCGCGCAGCAGCACCCCGATGTTGTCCCCCGCCTGCCCCTCGTCGAGCAGCTTCCTGAACATCTCCACCCCAGTGCACACCGTCTTGGTGGTGGCCTTCAGCCCCACAATCTCGATCTCCTCGCCCACCTTGATCACGCCCCGCTCCACCCGCCCCGTGACCACCGTCCCGCGCCCAGAGATCGAAAACACGTCCTCCACCGGCATCAAAAACGGCTGGTCCAGCGCCCGCTTGGGCTGCGGAATGTAGCTGTCCAGCGCCGCGGCCAGCTTCACGATCGAGCCCTCGCCCAGATCAGAGGTGTCCCCCTCCAGCGCCTTGAGCGCACTGCCAATCACAATCGGGGTCTTGTCCCCAGGAAACTCGTACTTGCTCAAGAGCTCGCGCACCTCCATCTCCACCAGGTCCAGGAGCTCCTTGTCATCGACCATGTCGGCCTTGTTCATGTACACCACGATGTAGGGCACCCCCACCTGACGCGCCAGCAGAATATGCTCCCGCGTCTGCGGCATCGGCCCGTCGGCCGCCGATACCACCAATATCGCCCCGTCCATCTGCGCCGCCCCAGTGATCATGTTCTTGATGTAGTCCGCATGACCCGGACAGTCCACGTGCGCATAGTGCCGGTTGGCCGTCTGGTACTCCACGTGCGAGGTGTTGATCGTGATCCCGCGCGCCTTCTCCTCCGGCGCATTGTCAATCTGGTCGTACCCCTTCGCCTCCCCACCAAACTTCTTGGCCAATATGTGCGTCATCGCCGCCGTCAGCGTCGTCTTCCCATGGTCCACGTGACCAATCGTCCCAACGTTCACATGCGGCTTCGTACGCTCAAACTTGCCCTTTGCCATGGCTGCTACCCTTGCTGTGCTCTGAGATGGTGATGACTGCTGTCGTCGAATCCCGCTGCTCCGGCCCGCTGCCGGTGTCGCCCTTGCCGCCTGTCTTGGTGCCGATGGAGCGGATTGAACGCTCGACCTCTCCCTTACCAAGGGAGTGCTCTACCACTGAGCTACATCGGCGAATCCGTTCGTCCCGCGGGTTGCCCTCGGCGCCCGGCTCCCGCCACCGGACGCGTTGGAGCGGGTGAAGGGAATCGAACCCTCGTCATAAGCTTGGAAGGCTTCTGCTCTACCATTGAGCTACACCCGCGTGCATTCCAGGTTCGATTCGTGGTGAGCCCGTCGTGCGCGCGATGTCGCTGGTGGAGGGGGTAGGATTCGAACCTACGTAGGCGCATGGCCAACAGATTTACAGTCTGCCCCCTTTAGCCGCTCGGGCACCCCTCCGAACGAAACGCGTGATTATGTGGCGTTTTCCCTGTACTGTCAAACCTCTAGCGGGCGAGAGCACGCCCGGCGCGGCCGGCAGGCAAGGACCATGCCGGACCGCCCGTAAGTACCGGACCGCGCGCTAGAATCCGCCGCCCGCTCGCCCCCGCTGCCAAGCGGCGGCGCGACGACCGCTAGGACCCTCGGAGGACCGCTCGTGGCCAAGTCGTTCGCCTCCCAAGCCGACCTCGCCGACAAGCCGGTCACGTTCGTCCGGCTCTCCGAGAACGCCTACGCCTACACCGCCGAAGGCGACCCCAACACCGGGATCGTCGTCGGCGACGACGGCGTCATGGTCATCGATACGCAGGCGACGCCGGCGATGGCGCAGGACGTCATCCGGCACGTGCGGCAGGTGACCGACCGGCCGATCAAGTACGTCGTGCTCTCGCACTATCACGCCGTGCGGGTGCTCGGCGCCTCCGCCTACCGGCCGCAGGAGATCATCGCCAGCCGCGCGACGCGCGAGATGATCCGGGAGCGCGGCAAGGAGGACATGGCCTCCGAGATCGGCCGCTTCCCGCGCCTCTTCCGCGACGTCGAGTCGATTCCCGGCCTGACCTGGCCGACGCTCACGTTCGAGCGCGAAATGACCGTCTGGATGGGCCGCTTGGAAGTGCGCATCAGCCACCTGGGAGCGGGGCACACGCGCGGAGATTCCGTGGTCTGGCTTCCCTCCCAGAAAGTGCTCTTCTCCGGCGACCTGGTCGAGTACAACGCCGGCATCTATGCCGGCGACGCGCAGCTCGCCGAGTGGCCCGCCACGCTCGAGCGGCTTGCCGCGCTCGCACCCGAGCGCCTGGTGCCCGGGCGCGGCCCCGCCATGACGAGCGCCGCGGACAGCGCGCAGGCGATCGCGTTCACGCGCGATTTCGTGCGCGCGCTCTACGTGTGCGCGCAGGAGGGCGTCGCGGCGGGAATGAGCCTGAAGCAGGTGTACGCGGCGGCGCGCCGGCGGCTCGATCCGGCGTACGGGCGGTTCCCGATCTACGAGCACTGCATGCCGTTCGACGTGGCGCGCGCGTTCGACGAGGCGAGCGGAATCACGCATCCGCGCATCTGGACCGCCGAGCGCGATCAGGACATGTGGAGGGCGCTCGCCGACTGAGGATCGCGCCGGCCCGGCAGGTAGAATGGCCCCTGCGGTGCAGGACGCGGTCCGGTTGCCGCGGCAGCGTCCCGCCGCCGCGACCCGGCGCGCCGGGGCAGCATGCGCGCCCGGGTCGTCCCGGTGTTGAGGAGACGCGATGAACGCACCTGCGGAATTGCGCACCGTCACGCTCGACGACAAGTACGCCCTCGAGCGCGGCCGGGTGTTCCTGAGCGGCGTCCAGGCGCTGGTGCGGCTGCCGATGCTGCAGCGGCAGCGCGACCGCGCCGCCGGGCTCAACACCGCCGGGTTCGTGTCCGGCTACCGCGGCTCGCCGCTCGGCGGGCTCGACCAGGCCCTGTTCCGCGCGCGGAAATTCCTCGATCGGCATCACGTCGTGTTCCAGCCCGGCGTCAACGAGGATCTCGCGGCCACCGCGATCTGGGGCAGCCAGCAGGTCAACCTGTTCCGGGGCGCGAAGTACGACGGTGTCTTCGGCCTCTGGTACGGCAAGGGCCCGGGGGTCGACCGCTGCGGCGACGTCTTCCGGCACGCCAACGCCGCGGGCACCTCGAAGCACGGCGGGGTCATCGTCTGCGCGGGCGACGACCACGCCGCCAAGTCGTCCACGCTGCCGCACCAGACCGATCACATCTTCAAGGCGGTGATGATGCCGGTGCTGTACCCGGCGTCGGTGCAGGAGTACCTCGATCTCGGCGTGCACGCCTATGCGCTGTCGCGCTATTCGGGCTGCTGGGTGGCGTTCAAGTGCGTCACCGACGTCGTCGAGAGCTCCGCGTCGGTGGTGGTCGACCCCGACCGCGTCCGGGTCGCGCTGCCGGGCGACATCGTGCTGCCCCCCGACGGGCTGAACGTCCGCTGGCCCGACCCGTTCCTCGTACAGGAGGAGCGGCTGCTGCACCACAAGCTGTACGCGGCGCTCGCGTACTGCCGCGCCAACCGGCTCAACGAGGTGGTGATCGACAGCCCGCGCGCGCGTCTCGGAATCATCACCTCGGGCAAGGCGTACATGGACGTGCGCCAGGCGCTGGACGACCTCGGGATCGACGCCCGGCTCGCCGCGGAGATCGGCATCCGGGTCTTCAAGGTGGGCATGACCTGGCCGCTCGAGTCCGAAGGCGTGCGCGCGTTCGCGCAGGGTCTGGAGGAAATCCTGGTCGTGGAGGAGAAGCGCCAGTTCCTCGAGTACCAGCTCAAGGAGGAGCTGTACAACTGGCGCGAAGACGTGCGCCCGCGCGTGGTCGGCAAGTTCGACGAGAAGGGCGAGTGGGCGCTGCCGCACGGCCAGTGGCTGCTGCCCGGCGCGGGCGAGCTCTCGCCGGGCGTCGTCGCGAAGGCGATCGCCGCGCGCATCGCGCGTTTCCACACCTCCGATCGCATCCGGGCGCGGCTCGCGTTCCTGGAGGCGAAGGAGGAGTCGCTCGCGCGGCAGCGCGTGACGGTGCAGCGCGTCCCGTACTTCTGCTCCGGCTGCCCGCACAACACCTCCACGCGCGTCCCGGAGGGGAGCCGCGCCACCGCCGGGATCGGCTGCCACTTCATGGCGGTGTGGATGGATCGCAACACCGCGACGTTCAGCCACATGGGCGGCGAAGGCGCGTCGTGGATCGGCCAGGCGCCGTTCACCGAGGAGCGGCACATCTTCGCCAACCTCGGCGACGGCACGTACTACCACTCCGGGCTGCTCGCGATCCGCGCGGCGGTGGCGGCGAAGGTGCCGATCACCTACAAGATCCTCTTCAACGACGCGGTCGCGATGACCGGCGGGCAGCGCGTCGACGGCCCGCTGTCGGTGCCGATGATCGTGGACCAGGTGGCGGCGGAGGGCGTCGAGCGGATCGTGGTCGTCACCGACGAACCGGACAAGTATCGCGGTGTCGCGCTGAAGGGCGGCGTGCCCGTGCGGCAGCGCGACGATCTCGACGCCGTGCAGCGCGAACTGCGCGAGTTCACCGGCGTCTCGGTCCTCGTCTACGACCAGACCTGCGCCGCCGAGAAGCGCCGCCGGCGCAAGCGCGGCACCTTCCCCGACCCGCAGCAGCGCGTGTTCATCAACGAGCTGGTATGCGAGGGCTGCGGCGACTGCGGCGTGCAGTCGAACTGCGTCTCGGTCGAGCCCCTCGAGACCGAGTTCGGGCGCAAGCGCACCATCAACCAGTCCTCGTGCAACAAGGACTACTCGTGCGTGAAGGGCTTCTGCCCGAGCTTCGTCACCGTCGTGGGCGGGCGCGTGCGCCGGGGCGAGGCGCTCGCCGACGGCGGGGAGGACTGGGCGCCGCTGCCCGAGCCGCGCCTGCCGGCGCTGGACGGGCCCTACGGCGTGCTCGTCACCGGGATCGGCGGCACCGGCGTGATCACGGTGGGCGCGCTGCTCGGGATGGCGGCGCACATCGAGGGCCGGGGCGTCAGCGTGCTGGACATGACCGGGCTCGCGCAGAAGAACGGCGCGGTCATGTCGCACGTGCGCATCGCGCTCCGCCCCGAGGAGCTGTACTCGGCCCGGATCGCCACCGGGGAGGCGAACGCGGTCATCGCGTGCGACCTGGTCGTGGCGGCGGGCGCCGAGGCGCAGTCGAAGGTGCAGCCCGGGCGCACCCGCCTGGTCGTCAACAGCGCGCAGGTGCCGACCGCGGACTTCACGCGCAATCCCGACTGGGTGCTCCCGGCCGCGGACATGCAGAGCGAGATCAGCGCGGCGGTCGGTGCCGCGGGGGCGGACTTCGTCGACGCCACGCGGCTCGCGACCGCGCTGCTCGGCGACGCGATCGCCACCAACCCTTTCATGCTCGGCTACGCGTACCAGAAGGGCCTCGTGCCGGTCACCGCCGCCGCGATCGAGCGCGCGATCGAGCTGAACGCGGTCGCGGTGGAGGCGAACCTGAAGGCGTTCCTCTGGGGCCGGCGGGCGGCGCACGACCTGGCGCGCGTGGAGCGGGTCGCCACGCCGCGGGAGGTGATCCCGATCACCCAGCACCCGGCGCATTCCCTCGACGAGATCATCGCCCGCCGCGCGGAGTTCCTCACCGGGTACCAGGACGCCGCCTACGCGGCGCGCTACCGGCGGCTCGTCGAGCGCGTGCGCGCGGCCGAGACGGGTCGGGGTCTGGGAACGAAGCTGACCGAGGCGGTGGCGCGCGGCGCCTTCAAGCTGATGGCCTACAAGGACGAGTACGAGGTGGCGCGGCTCTTCGCGCAACCCGAGTTCATGCAGCGCGTGAAGCGCGCGTTCGAGGGCGACTTCCAGCTCAGGTTCCACCTCGCGCCGCCGCTGCTGAACAGGCCCGATCCGGTGACCGGCGTGGCGCGTAAGTCCGAGTTCGGGCCGTGGATGCTGACCGCGTTCCGCGTGCTCGCGCGGCTGAAGAGGCTGCGCGGCACCGCCCTCGACGTGTTCGGGCGCACCGCGGAGCGCCGCACGGAGCGCCAGCTCGTCGCCGACTACGAGCGCACGATCGAGGAGCTGCTCGGCCGCCTGGACCGCGACCGGCACGCCACCGCGGTGGCGATCGCCGGGATCCCGGAGGAGATCCGCGGCTTCGGCCACGTGAAGCTGCGCAACCTGAAGGCGGCCAGGGAGAAGGAGGCGCAGCTGCTCGCCGTCTTCCGTGCGCCCGCGCCCGCGCCGGCGAAAGCGGCTTGAAGATTCTCCGGCGCGCGCAGTACCGCGCGATCCCGTGGAAGAACGGCCGCGGGACCGCGCACCGGATCGCGGTCTCGCCCGCGCGCGCCGGCTACGACACGCTCGACTGGCACGTGAGCCGGCCCGAGATCGCCGCCGCCGGGCCGTTCTCGCGCTACCCCGGGCTCGACCGCCAGTTCATGCTGATCGGCGGAAGCGGGCTCACCCTGCGGATCCGGCCCGGACCGGACGGCGCGGCATTCGAGCAGTCCATCGCGGCGCCGCTCCGGCCCTTCGCCTTTCGCGGCGAGTGGGACGTGGAATGCGCCCTGCACGACGGCCCGGTCGAGGTGTTCAACGTGATGACCCGCCGCGGCCGCGCGGGCGCGCGGCTGGAGATCGTGGAGGCGGCGGCCGGGCAACCGCTCACGAAGCCCGCGGGCGAGACCCTGCTCGTCTACGTCGCGCGCGGCCCGGTCGAGGCCTGGGGGCGATGGGGCAAGGCGACGCTCGCCGCGGACGACTCGGTCCTGGTCGACGACGCGGGCGCCACGGAGATCGCCCTCGCGCCGGCCGCGGGGCGCACTGCGCAGCTTGCGCTCGTGCGCCTGCACGCGGAGCGCGCGTGACCGCCGCCGCGCGCGTCCCGCCCGGCTTCGCGCCGATCGAAGCGACCAGCCCGTTCCACGAGCTGGTCGGGCCGCTCTACGCGCGGGCCGGCCCGGACGCGCTGCGCGTGGGCATGGTCGTCGCGCAGAAACACCTCAACACGCACGGCGTGGTCCACGGCGGCATGATCTGCACGCTGGTCGACTTCGCACTCGGCCACGCCGCGCGCTTCGTCACCGACCCGCCGCGTCAGCTCGTCACCACCAGCCTCTCGGTCGACTTCGCGGGCAACGCCCGCGTCGGGGACTGGATCGAGGCCGAGGTGGACCTCATGCGGCCGGGCCGGCAGGTCGCCTTCGTCAATTGCTTCGTGTACCACGCGGACGCGCGCATCGCGCGCGGCAGCGGCACCTTCCTCGTCCTGCGCCGCCGCTGACGCGCCGCGCGCACGGACGGCGAACGCGGCCGGGGCCCGCGCCGGCGCTACCCGCCGCGCAGCGCGCGCCAGACTTTCTCGCGCGTCGTCGGCATATCGATGTGCCGGAGCCCGGTGCGGGCGTAGAGCGCGTCCACGACCGCGTTCACCACCGCCGCCGGCGCGCCGACCGCGCCCGCCTCCCCCGCGCCCTTGACTCCGAGCGGGTTGCCGGTGCACGGGACGTTGCGGAACTCGCAGTCGAACGAGGGCACGTCGTCGGCGCGCGGCATGGCGTAGTCCATGAAGGACCCCGCGAGAAGCTGGCCGCTCGCCGGGTCGTAGTAGGCGTGCTCGAGCAGCGCCTGGCCGACGCCCTGCACCGTTCCCCCGTGGATCTGGCCCTCGGCGAGCAGCGGGTTCAGGGTGCGCCCGAAATCGTCGACGATCGTGTAGCGCGCGATCGCCGTCGCCCCGGTGTCCGGGTCGACCTCCACCTCGACGATGTGGCAGCCGTTCGGGTAGGTGTGCTTCTCGGGATTGCGCGTGTGCGTCGCCACCAGGCCGCCCGCCTTGCGCGCGACCTCGAAGATCGACACGCCGCGATCGGTGCCGGCGATCCGGTAGCTGCCGTCGCGGTACTCGATGTCGGCGGCCGCGGCCTCGAGCAGCTGCGCCGCGGTCTCCGTGCCGCGCGCGATCGCCTCGTCGGCGGCCGCGATCGCGGCCACGCCCCCGATCGCGAGGAAGCGGCTGCCGCCGGTCAGGCCGCTCGGCACGACGTCGGTGTCGCCCTGCACCACCTCGATCGCCTCGGCGTCGATGCCGAGCCTTTCGGACAGCACCTGCTTGAAGCTCGTGACGTGCCCCTGGCCGTTGTCCTGCATGCCCGAGATCACCGTCGCCTTGCCGTCGCCGCCGACCCGCAGCGTGACCGTGTCGCCGTTGCCGCCGCCGCAGCGCTCGATGTACATCGCCAGCCCGATGCCGCCCAGGCGCCCGCGCCGCGCCGCGGCCGCGCGCCGCGCCGGGAACCCGGCCCAGTCGGCCTTCTCCATCGCGCGCCGCATCGCGCCGCCGAAGTCGCCGCTGTCGTACTCGCTCTCGACCGGCGTCTGGTAGGGAAACGTGTCGATGAAGTTGCGCCGGCGGATCTCGTCGGGCGCGAGGCCGAGCTCGCGCGCGGCGACGTCCACCACGCGCTCGACTAGGTAGATGCCCTCGGGGCGCCCGGCGCCGCGGTACGCGTCGACCGGCACCGTGTTGGTGAGCACGCCTTTGACCTTCAGCCCGATCGCGGGAATGCGGTAGACGCCCGAGAGCACGAACAGCGCGAGCTGCGGGATGAACGGGCCGAAGTTCGAGAGGTAGCCGCCCATGTTCGCGTAGGTGGTCACGCGCAGCGCGAGGAAGCGCGCCTCGCCGTCGAGCGCGAGCTCGGCGATCGAGTGGTTGTCGCGGCCCTGCACGTCGCTCACGAACGTCTCGCTGCGCTCGCCGGTCCAGCGCACCGCGCGCCGCAGCCGGCGCGAAGCCCAGACCACCAGCGCCTGCTCCGGGTGCAGGAAGATCTTCATGCCGAAGCCGCCGCCGACGTTGCCCGAAACGACGCGCAGCTTCTCCTTCTCGAGCTTGAGGATCGCGTCGGTGATCTGGCCGTGGATGACGTGCGCGCCTTGCGTCGGGGTGTAGAGCGTCGAGCGGCCCGTCGCCGCGTCGTAGTCGGCTACGGCGACGCGCGGCTCGAGCGGGTTGGCGACCAGGCGGTTGTTCTCCAGCTCCACCTTCACCACGCGCGCGGCGCGCGCGAATGCGGCATCGACCGCGCCCGCGTCGCCGTGCGCGAGCTCGAAGCAGACGTTGTTCCTGATCGCGGGCCAGACCAGTGGCGCCCCGGACCGCGTCGCCGCGAACGCGTCGGTCACCGCCGGCAGCGGCTCGTACTCGACCGCGACCAGCTCGGCGGCGTCCTTCGCCTGCCCGAGCGTCTCGGCCACGATCAGCGCGACCGGGTCCCCGACGTGCCGCACGCGGTCGGCCGCGAGCAGCGGCCGCGGGGTCTCGCCGCGCGGCGTGCCGTCGGGATTGGTCACCGGGATCATGCACGGGATGTCGCCGAGGCCGTCGGCCTTCACCTCGGCGCCGGTCAGCACCGCGACGACGCCCGGCGCCGCGCGCGCCGCCGCCGCGTCGATCCGACGGATCGCCGCATGCGCGTGCGGCGAGCGCAGCACGTACGCCTGCGCCGCGCCGGCGAGCCGCACGTCGTCGGCGTAGCGGCCGCGGCCCTGGATGAGCGCGGCGTCTTCGAAGCGCGTGACGGATTGTCCCGAGGCGAACTTGGTCATGTCGATCCCAACCGGAGAAGGACGGGGAGCAGGCGCCGGCGGATTGTCGCGCGCCGCCCGTCGGGCGCGCAACACGGGGATCCGCTGCCGGCGCCGAGGCCGCGCGCCGTCCGGGCCGGCGCCCGCCAGGATCCGGGCCCGCGCTCCCCGGTCAGCCCTTGAGCGCCCGCGGCAGGGCGAGCGCGATGTCCGGGAAGAGCGTCAGGAGTCCCAGCAGCACCAGGTCCGCGACGATGAACGGCAGCACGCCGCGATAGATCGTGCGCAGCGCGATGTCGGGCGCGAGGCCGTGCAGCACGAACACGATGATGCCGATCGGCGGGATGATCATCCCGAGCTCGATCACCACCACGTTCACGATCCCCCACCACACCGCGTCGTAGCCGAGATCCAGGATGATCGGCAGGACGAACGGGAGCGTGATCAGCATCGCCGCGATCTCGTCGAACACCGCGCCGAGCACGAGGTACGCGACCAGCAGGAACAGCACGATCACGACCGGCGGCGCCCCCAGCCCCCCGATCGCCCCGATCAGCGCCTCGGGCACGCGCGCGAGCGTCATGAAATAGGTGAACACCGACGCGCCGATGATGATGAGGTAGATCATCGCGGTCGCCGCGGCCGACTCGCGCAGGCCCCGCCACAGGCTGCGGCGGTCGAGACGTCCGCGCGCGAGCGCGAACGCGAGCGCGAGGACCGCGGCCACCGACGCCGCCTCGTTCACCGTGAACACGCCGCTGTACAGGCCGCCGAAGACCGCGGCCATCAGCACGAGCACCGGCGCCGCCCCCTTGAGCGCGGCGACACGCTCCCGTCGTGCGGCGCGGCTCGTCTGCGGCGCGATGCCCGGCTCGAGGCGCACGACCAGCCAGATCGCCGCCAGGTTGAGCGCGATCGCGAGCAGCGCCGGCACGATCGCCGCCACGAACAGGTCGAAGATGAAGGTGCGCGCGGCGATGCAGTATAGGATCATCACGATGGAGGGCGGGATCAGCGACTTGAGCGTGCCGCCGCCCGCGATCGTCCCGGCCGAGAACCCGTCGGAGTAGCCGCGGCGCAGCATCTCGGGGAGCGCGGCCTTCGCGAACGTCGCGGCGGTGGCGGTCGAGGAGCCGCAGACCGCGCCGAACGCCGCGCAGCCGCCGATGGTCGCGTACGCGAGCCCGCCGCGCCGGTGACCGAGGAAGGCCGCCGCCGCGCGATAGATGTCCCCCGAGAAGCCGGCGGCGCTCGCGAACGTGCCCATCAGCAGGAACAGCGGCACGGTGGCGAGGTCGACGCTCGACAGCAGGCCGGCCGGCTCCGACGCGAGGATCGTGAGCGCGGGTCCCCAGCCGGCCTGGAGCGCGTAGCCCGCGACGCCGACGATGATCATCGCGAAGCCGATCGGCACCTGCGCGAGGATGAGCACGAACAGCGCCGCGATGCCGGCGGCGCCGACGAAGAGCGGGCTCATCGGCCGCCGTCCGGGCCGGGATGCCGCGGACGGAGCGCGCGGGCCACGTCGAGCACGAGCACGATCGCCTGCACCAGCACGGCGAGCCAGAGAATGGCGGCCACCGCGTACCAGAACGGCGCCACCTCGATCTTGAGCACCCAGGTCGTCTCGTGCGCGCGCGCGAGCTTGCCGGCGTACACGGTGAACTGCCACGCGAGCGCGCCCGCGACGAGCCACACCGCCGCGGCGGCGAAGGCGTCCAGCGCCCGTCCGGCGCGGGCGCCGAGCACGGAGGCGGCGACGCGGATGGTGATGTTGGCGCGCTCCATCAGCGCCACCGGGATGCAGCAGCTCACCGCCACCGCGATGATCAGCGCCCCGGCGTCGCGCACGCCCTCGATCGGGCGGTTCGCGAGCCAGCGCATCAGCCCGTCGGCGAGCGTCATCGCCGCGAGCGCGAGCAGCGCGACCAGCCCCGCCACCGAGAGCGCGCCCGAGGCCGCCAGCCCGACGCGCTCGAGCCGGTCGAGCCGGGAGCGGTTCGCCGCCAAGCGCGCGGCCCTGCCGGCGCCGCCTACTTCCCGGCGCGGACGTTGGCGATCTCGCCCTGGACGAGCGCGAGCAGCTCCTTGTTGCGCGGCGACTTCGCCACCCAGGCGTCGATCACGCCCTTGAACGCCGGCTGCATCGCGTCGAGCTCGGCCTGCGAGGGGAACACGACCTTGCGCTTGGGATCGGCCGTGAGCTGCTTGACGAGCGAATCGTTGTACGCGCTGATGCCCGCGTTGAAGCGGGCCGCGGTCCACTCCCCGCTGTGCTTGCGGATCGCGTCCTGCGCGCCCTTGGGCAGCGCGTCGAACTTCTTCTGGTTCATCAGGATCGCGAGCGGCACCACGCCGAGGCGGGTGAAGTAGTGCGCGCTGGTGACGCGCGCGATGCCGAAGTCGAAGAGCGGCGACGGGTGCGAGGTGGTGCCGTCGATGGTGCCGCGCCCGATCGCCTCGGGAATCTCGGTGACCGGCATGCCGATCGGCACCGCGCCGAGCGCCTTCAGCGTCTCGCCTTCGATCGCGCCCGAGGAGCGGATCTTCTTGCCCTTGATGTCCGCGATCGAGTTGATCGGGTTGCGCGAGTGCAGGCTGTAGGGCGCGGTGCCGAAGGTCCCGATCGGGAAGAACCCGTCGTAGCTCCTGATGCGCCCGGACTGCACCAGCCGCGTCATGACGGTGGTGGCCTCCTGCAGGTCGCGGAAGAGTCCCGGCAGCTCGAAGACCTCGTTCTCGTGGAAGCGGCCGGGCGTGTACGACGCGATCACCCACGCGATGTCCGCGACCCCGTCCAGCACCATCTGCGCCTGCTGCTGCGGGGCGCGCCCGAGCGCCCCGTTCGGGAAGAGCTCGATCTCGACCAGCCCCGCCGCGTCGCGGTTCACCGCCTCGGCGAACGGCTTCATGACGGTGAGATAGGTCTGCTCCTTGTCGGGGGTGAACACCGCGAACTTGAGCTTGGTCGCCTGCGCGTGCGCGCCGAGGACGAACAGGCCCGCGGCGGCGGCGAGCGCGGACTGGAGTACGAGCTTCTTCATGCGATGCCCTCCTTCGTGGTTCGCGTCAGTCGCGCGCTACGGTGTTGCGCAGCACGCCGACCCGGTCGATCTCGATCTCGACGACGTCACCGGGCTTCATCCACACCGGCGGCGTGCGCCGCGCGCCGACGCCGCCGGGGGTGCCGGTGACGATCACGTCGCCCGCGGCGAGCGTGGTGAAGGTCGAGATGTACTCGATGAGGCGCGGGATCTTGAAGATCATCATCTCGGTGGTCGCGTGCTGCATGCGCTCGCCGTTCAGGCGGCACGACAGCGTCATGAGCGCGCCCGGCGCGATCTCGTCCGCGGTCACCATCCACGGCCCGAACGCGCCGGTGCCGGTGAAGTTCTTGCCCGCGGTCCACTGCACGGTGTGGCGCTGCCAGTCGCGCACCGACGCGTCGTTGTAGCAGCTGTACCCGGCGACGTGATCCCAGGCCGCGCGCGCGGCGATGCGCCGCCCGCCCGTGCCGACGATCACGGCGATCTCGGCCTCGTAGTCGAAGTGCGTCGACTCGCGCGGGCACGCGAGCGGCTGGAGGTGACCGACCTGCGAGTCCGCGACGCGCAGGAAGAGCGCCGGGTGCTCGGTCCGGTCGCGGCCGGTCTCGACCCGGTGTTCCTCGTAGTTCAGCCCGACGCACACGATCTTGTCGGGATTGGGGATCACGGGGAGCCACTCGACGTCGGCCGCGCGGTAGTCGGCCGGCGCGCCGGCGAGGCTGCGCGCCTCGGCGAGCGCGCCGGCGGCAATGAGCGCCTTGAGGTCGGGATGGCGGGCGCCGAGCCGCCGGCCGAGGTCGATCAGGCCGGCGTCGGTCACCATGCCGTACGTCGGCCCGTGCGGGCCGCGGAACGAAGCGAGTCTCACGACGAAACTCCGGGCGTGGGGACGGCGCAGTGTAGCCGAGGTGCGATGAGGATCGCAACAATTATCAACATGTAAGATATATTGCGTCGCAACGTTGACTTTCTGTGTCTGGGAAATCGAGAATGTCATAATACGAGACTGTCATCCGGACAGGGATCCCCCATGGCCGCCAAACCCGCTCTAGCGTTCAGCCACCTCGGCGTGTACGTCCGCGACCTCGCCCGCATGGAGGCGTTCTACACCGGGCTCCTCGGCTTCACGGTGACCGACCGCGGCGACTACAGCGCGCCGACCGGGCCGACCTATCTCGTGTTCCTGTCGCGCGACCCGGACGAGCATCACCAGATCGTGCTCGCCACCGGCCGCCCGGAAGGGCTCGCGTTCAGCACGCTGAACCAGATCTCGTTCCGGGTTCCCGACCTCGCGGGACTGCGCGCGCTGCACGCCGCGCTGCCGCGCTTCGACGCCACCGACGTCCGGCCGCTCTATCACGGCAACGCCATGTCGGTGTACTTCCGCGACCCGGAGGAGAACCGCATCGAGGTCTTCATGGACACGCCGTGGTACGTGACGCAGCCCTGCGGCATCGCGCTCGACCTCGCCCGTTCCGACGACGAGATCTGGCGCTGGGCCGAGGAGACCGCGCGCGAGCTCCCCGGCTTCCGCCCGCGCGCCGCGTGGCGGCGCGAGATGGCCGCGCGGATGGGCGTTGCGTGACCGACCCGCGCTTCGACGTCGCGATCGTCGGCTACGGGCCGACCGGCGCCACGCTCGCCCTCCTGCTCGGCATGCAGGGCCTGCGCGTCGCGGTCGTCGAGCGCGAGCCGGACCTCCTGCCGCTGCCGCGCGCGGTGCACTTCGACGGCGAGGTCATGCGGCTCTTCGAGACCGCCGGCCTCGCCGACGCGCTCGCGTCGCGCATCCGCCCCTCGGGCGGCATGCGCTACGTGAACACCGCCGGCCAGGTCATGCTCGAACGCCCGCCCGCGGTCGGCGCGGGAGCGCACGGCTGGGCGAACAACTATCTGTTCCACCAGCCCGACCTGGAGTACGCGCTGCGGGAGGCCGCGGAGCGGCACGCCGGGGTCCAGGTCCTGCGCGCGCACGAGGTCAAGGCGCTCGAACAGGATCCCGGCGGCGTGCGCCTCGCCGTCGCGCGGCTCGCCGACGGGGCGGCGCTCACGCTCCGCGCGGGCTACGTCGTCGGCTGCTGCGGCGCGCGCTCGATCGTGCGCCAGGCGATCGGGTCGGATCACGACGACCTCGGCCTGCACCAGCCGTGGCTCGTGGTGGACGTCGTGCTCGAGCGCGACGTCGCGCTGCCCGAGCAGACCGTCCAGTACTGCGACCCGGCGCGGCCGGCCACGTTCGTCAAGGTGACCGGGCGCCGCCGCCGCTGGGAGATCATGCTCATGCCCGGCGACGTGGCCGAGGACATGACCCGCCCGGAGTCCGTGTGGAGGCTGCTCGCGCCGTGGCTGCGGCCGGGCGACGCGCGCATCGAGCGCGGCGCGCTCTACACGTTCCATTCGCTGGTCGCGACGCGGTGGCGCGACCGCCGCCTGCTGATCGCCGGGGACGCCGCGCACCAGACTCCGCCGTTCCTCGGGCAGGGCATGTGCGCGGGGGTGCGCGACGCGGCCAACCTCGCGTGGAAGCTCGCCCGCGTCGCCCGCGGGCACGCGCCCGACGCGCTGCTCGACACCTACCAGTCCGAGCGCGCGGCGCACGCGCGCGTCTTCATCGAGACCGCGGTGCGCCTGGGCAACATCATCCAGACCACCGACCCGGCGGTCGCCGCCGCCCGCGACCGGCGCTTCCTCGAGTCCGGGAAGGAGGAGATCGCGAACCTCTCGCCCCCGCTCGGTCCCGGCTTCCACGCCGGCACGGCGCCGGCAGGCGAGGTCTTTCCCCAGCCGCGACTCGCCGACGGCCGGCGCCTCGACGCCGCGATCGGCGGCTACCGCTTCGCGCTCCTCGCCGAGCCCGCGCTGCTCGATCCGGCGCTCGGGGCGCGGTGCGCGGCGAGCGGGATCGCGACCGTCCCGGCCGACGGCGAGGCGGCCGCGCGCCTGGCGCAGACCGGCGCGCGCGCGCTGCTGCTGCGGCCGGACCGTTACGTGTACGGCGGCGCGCGCGACGGCGCCGCGCTGCGCGCCCTGCTCGAGCCCCTGTTTACCCGTGCGGAGGTCCTGCAATGAACCGAGCCCCCCTCAATCCGATCACCGCAGCCGCGATCGCCGATTACGAGCGCGACGGCGTCGTATGCCTGCGCGGCATGTTCGACGCCGACTGGATCGCGCGCATGAACCGCGCGGTCGCGCGCATCATGGACGCCCAGCACCCGCTCGCGCGGCCGCGCGAGGTGACCACGGCGCTCGGCGGCAAGAGCGGGCGCTTCCACATCAACTCGTTCGTGTGGTCCTGGGACGAGGACTTCAGGAGCTGGGTGCTGGAGTCCCCCTGCGCCGAGATCGCCGCGCGGCTGATGCGCGCCGACGAGGTGCGGCTCTTCTACGACCAGGTGTTCGTCAAGGAGCCGCAGACCGCGGAGGCGACCGACTGGCACCAGGACCTGCCGTTCTGGCCGATGCGCGGCGGCGACATCGCGTCGGTCTGGGTCGCGCTCGTGCCGGTGGACCACGAGAACAGCGCGGTCGAGTACGTCGCCGGATCGCACCAGTGGGGCAAGTTCTACGCCGCCGCGGTGCCCGACAAGGACCCGCGCTTCCAGTCCGACCTCGAGCCGTGCCCGGACTTCGGCGCGCGCAAGGGCGACCCGCAGTACCGCTTTCTCTCCTGGTCGATGCAGCCGGGCGACTGCCTGGTGCACCACCCGCTCACCGTCCACGGCGCCGCGGGCAACTTCTCGCCCACGCGGCGGCGCGTCGGCATCTCCACGCGCTACTTCGGCCGCGACGCGCGCTGGGACCCGCGCCCGGCGACGATGAAGATCACCGGCGACCCGGTGCTCGAGCCCGGCCGCCGTCCCGACGACGACCGCGTGTTCCCGGTCGCCTGGCGGCGGGCGGACGCCCACGCCTGAGGCGGTCCGGCCGGGATGTCGAGCCTGCGGCGCATGCTGGCGATCCTCGACCTGTTCAGCGAGGCCGCGCCGGTGTGGGCCGCGGAGGACCTGATCGCCCGCCTCGGCTACTCGCGTCCCACCGGCTACCGCTACGTGCGCGAGCTGGTCGCCGCCGGCCTGCTCGTGCGCTTCACCGGCGGTGTCTACCACCTCGGGCCGCGCATCATCCAGCTCGACCACCAGATCCGCGCGACCGACCCGGTGCTGAACGCCGGCGCGCCGATCATGAAGGCGCTCGCCGAGCAGACCGGCTGCCACGTGCTGCTCGCGAGCCTCTACGGCGAGCAGGTGCTCAACATCCACCACGAGCCCGGGCTGGAGAAGCTCGATCTCGTGTTCGTGCGCGGCGTGCCGATGCCGCTCGTGCGCGGCGCGACGTCGAAGGCCATCCTCGCGCACCTGCCGCGCGCGCGGCTGCGGCGCATCTACGACAGGCACGCGAAGGCGATCGCGCGGGCGAAGCTCGGCCGCAACTGGGACGACTTCCGCCGCGCGCTCGGCGCCATCCGCAAGCAGGGCTACGCCTACACCGGCGGCGAGCTCGACCCGCCCAACGTCGGCATCGCCGCGCCGGTGTTCGCCGCCGACGGCGAGGTGCTCGGCAGCGTCTCGTTCGTGACCCTGGACCGGCGCTGGGCGCTCCTCGACCAGGCGCAGCTGATCGACATCCTGCGCGCGGGCGCGCGCCGCATCACGCAGGCGGTGGCCGCCGTCTCGAGTCCGCGCCCGCAGCGCAAGGCGGCCTGACGCCGCGCCGCCCGCAGGGGGGTACCATGCGCGGGACGGACACGGGCTCGCGGCGGGACCGGATGGGATCGATATCGGAGCGGGGGTGGGCGCCGGCGAGCGCCGACGGCGGGCCGCCCGAGCGCGGCGCGCTCGCGGAC
>JAGVSZ010000100.1 GCA_019137045.1 Betaproteobacteria bacterium | reverse complement strand
GTAGCCGCGCCCGTCGGCGTGGAGCGCGTTCGCGAGGCAGCGCTTCGCGGCCGCCAGGGCGGCGCGCGGCACGTCGGCGAAGCGCTGCGCGAGGGCGCGCGCCCGGTCGGGCAGGGCCGCGCGCGGCACGGCCCACTGGACGACGCCGAGCCGGGCGGCCTCGGCGCCGTCGATCATCTCGCCGCCGAGGATGAGGCGGGCCGCGGTGCCGCGGCCGCACAGGCGGGCGAGCCGCTGCGTGCCCCCGGCGCCGGGCAGGAGGCCGAGGGTCGCCTCGGTCAGGCCGAGCTTCGCTTCCGCGGCGGCGACGCGCAGGTCGCACGCGAGCGCGAGCTCGAGCCCGCCGCCGAGCGCCGCGCCGCCGAGCTCGGCGAGCGCGACGAAGGGCGCGCCCTCGATGCGGTCGAACAGGCGCTGCATGCGCCGCACGAGGGCGACCATCGCCTCGGTGCCTGCGGGCGACGCGAACGCGGTTCGCATCAGCGCGAGATCGGCGCCGGCGCAGAATGCCTTCTCGCCGCTGCGCAGGTGCAGGACGCTCACCGCCGGGTCGTCGGCTGCCTGCGCGACGAGCGCTTCCAGCGCGCCGATCAGCTCGCCGTCCAGGGCGTTGACCGGCGGCCGCGCGAGGGTCGCGGTGAGGAGTGCTCCGCTGCGTTCGGTGGCCAGCATGCGCGCGAGGATCGCTTGCCCGGCAGGGGCCGTCTTTAGCCTGCCTCAAGTCCGGGCGATCCGCCCGTGGGATCTACCCTATTTCAGCACGGGAACGGAAACCCGACCGAAACGAATCGGGCCGAGCGCCCTCGCCACGACTCGAATGATAGAGGTTAGTGGGCATATTCCCATCTCCTGTCCCATTCGCAGAGTGGGTTGACTTCATCCGCCATGGCGCCTTCAATCGGGAACGGGCGGACCTGCGGTGGAGGCGTCATGGAAACCGAGCGGCTGCTGCGCGAGATTGCCGACTACTGCCGGCGGGCCGGACTGGCCGAGTCCACCTTCGGGCGCCTCGCGGTGAACGACGGCAAGTTCGTGAACCGCCTGCGCGAAGGCGGGCGGGTGACGACCACGACCTGCGATCGCGTGCGGACCTACATCGCCGCGGGTGCCCCCGTTGCCCCGGCGCCGGCCGCGGCGCCCGCCCCGGCACGGCACGCGGGCCCCGCCTCCACCGCGGCGCAGGACCGCAACTTCCGGTTCTTCGACAACCGCCAGAAGTATCTCCTCTTCGTCAGCACCTGCTCGGAGAAGGCGGTGGTGGCGAGTCGCGTCGCGATGGAGCTCGCCAGCATCCACCCGCGCCCGCCCGCGGTGCGCGTCTTCGACGCCGGCGTGGGGGACGGCACGGTGCTCACGCGCGTCATGCGCGCGATGCACCATCGTTTCCCGACCATGCCGTTCTACGTGGTCGGCAAGGAGATCAGCCTCGAGGACGTGCGCCTCGCGCTCGAGAAGATGCCCGACCGCTTCTTCGAGCACGCGGCGACCGTGCTGGTCATGACCAACCTCTACTACCGCGAGGCGCCGTGGCTGGTGCCGGGTTCGCTCGCCGCGGCCTCCGGGCTCGCCTGGCACGAGCTCGCGCTCTCCGGCACGAGCGGGCACGAATTCGAGGAGCAGATCAGCGCGCTCGCGCCGTTCCTCGCCGAGCACTGGCGCGCGCACGTGAGCCCGGCGAGCGGCAACCCGGTGTACGAGCGCCCCGCGGTACTGGTCGTCTACCGCGCGGACCATCGCTTCCTCCTCGACCCGATCATCCCGCGCCGCGGCGGCACGCAGGCCGACTACGACCTGGTGATCGCCTCGCAGCCGTACCGGGCGCGCGCGAGCCTCGACTTCAAGGCCGCGCGCGTCGTCACGCCGCTCGCGAAGAGCCTCGGACGCGGCGGTCGGCTGCTCGCGATCCACTCGCACGGCGACGACCCGGGCCTGGAGATCCTGCAGGGGATGTGGCCCGGCGAGAACCCGTTCCAGCACGACCGGCACCAGATGCTGCGGGCGGTGAAGGAGTCGCTCGGGCCCGCGGCGCGCGATCTCAACTTCAACGCCTACGCCGACGCGCGCTCGCTCTTCCGCTACGACATGCACACCCTGCCGACCGAGATATCGAGCTCGATCGGCACCTCGACCCTGTTTGCGGCGTGGAACGCCGCGGTGTACGTCGGCCAGATCGAGGACGCGCGGCTGGAGGACGCGATCCGGCACGGCCGCTACCTGCAGGTGACGAGCGACGTGCTGCAGAAGCACGGCGGGCTCTGGTTCCGGGACGAGTCCTACGTGATCTCGCGGCGGCGCGACTAGGAGGCGAGCGATGACCGTGACCGACGGCACGGCGCGCGCGGGCGCCGAACTGCAGGCGACGGTTGCGGCGCTCGCGCGCGCCGCGTCCATCGAGTCGGCCACGCGCGACCTGTCCGAGATCGACGGCTATGGCGCGCTCGTCCCGGCGGGAACGGACGTGTACGTCGCCTGGCTGCCGCGCATGCCCTATCACCACGTCGCGAGCGCGGCGCGCCGCCTGCGCGAGGTCGGCATGAACCCGGTGCCGCACATCGCCGCGCGCCAGTTCGCGAGCCGGGATGCGGCGGCGGACTTCCTCGCTCGCCTGCGCGACGGCGCGGGCGTGACCCGGGCTCTGCTGGTCGCCGGCGACTGCGAGCAGATCGGACCGTACGCCTCGAGCGCCGATTTCCTGGCGAGCGGGCTGCTCGAGGCGCACGGCGTGCGCAGCGTCGGCGTCGCGGGGTATCCCGAGGGCCATCCGCGCCTGGACCTCGACGCGCTCGACGCTGCGCTCGACCGCAAGATCGCGCAGGCGAGCGGGCGCGGCATCGAGCTCTTCGTGGTGACGCAGTTCTGCTTCGACGGCGACGCCATCCTCGCCTGGCTCGCGCGGCTGCGCGCGCGCGGGGTCGCGCTTCCGGTGCGGGTCGGCGTCGCGGGGCCGACGCGCATCCGGACGCTGCTCGCCTACGCCGCGCGCTGCGGCATCGGCGACTCGATCCGCGCGCTCCGCGCGCACGCCATTTCGTTGCCGCACCTGCTCGCCGAGCATCGCGCGGACGAGGTCGTCCGCCGCATCGCCGCCGGTGGTCCCCGGCCCGGCGTGGCGGGACTGCACTGCTTCCCGTTCGGCGGGTTCGCGCAGGCGGCGCGCTGGCTCGGCGCCGCGGCGTCGGGACCCCTTCCCCGGGCGTGAGGGGCGCGCCGCCCGAGTAAGATTGGCGCCGATCCGCAGCCACCTAGATGGAGGAGCACCCATGTCGCACCGCACCGTTCCCCCTTTCCGCGCCGACCACGTCGGCAGCTTTCTCCGGCCGCAGGCGCTGCTCGACGCGCGCGAGCGCCGCCGCAAGGGCGAGATCCCCGCCGCGGCCCTGCGCGAGGCCGAGGACGCCGCGATCCGCGAGGTGGTGCGCTTCCAGGAGGACCTCGGCCTGGAGGGCGTCACCGACGGGGAGTACCGGCGCACCTACTTCCACGTCGATTTCCTCGAGCAGCTCGGCGGCGTCGAGACCTCCGGCGGCATCCAGGTGAAGTTCCACAGCACCGCGGGCGACGTGGACTTCTCGCCCCCGGTGCTCAAGGTGACCGGGAAGGTGCGCCACGTGCGGCCGATCCAGCGCGCCGACTTCGAGTTCCTCGCGGCCGCGACGAAGCGCCTGCCGAAGGTGACCATCCCGTCGCCCACCATGCTCCACTTCCGCGGCGGCCGCGGCGCGATCAGCCAGGAGGCCTACCCCGAGCTCGAGGCGTTCTTCGACGACGTGGCCGCCGCCTACCGCGCCGAGCTCGCGCAGCTCGGCGCGGCCGGGTGCCGCTACGTGCAGCTCGACGACACCAACCTCGCGTACCTGTGCGACCCGAAACTGCGCGCCGGCGCGCAGGCGCGCGGCGACGACCCGAACGAGCTGCCGCGGCGCTATGCGCGCCTGATCAACGCCGCGATCGCGGGCCGGCCGGCCGGGATGCAGGTCTGCATCCACCTCTGCCGCGGGAACTTCAAGAGCGCGTGGGTGGCGGAGGGCGGGTACGAGCCGGTGGCCGAGTCGCTGTTCAACGACCTCGCGGTGGACGGCTATTTCCTGGAGTACGACGACGCGCGCTCGGGCGATTTCGCGCCGCTGCGCTTCGTGCCCAAGGGCAAGATCGTGGTGCTCGGCCTGGTGACGACCAAGTCGAGCGAGCTGGAGACCCAGGACGAGCTCAGGCGCCGCATCGACGAGGCGGCCAGGCACGTGCCGCTCGACCAGCTCTGCCTCTCGCCCCAGTGCGGCTTCTCGAGCACGGTGCACGGCAACGAGATCATGCGCGCGGCGCAGGCCGCGAAGCTGCGGCTGGTGATCGACACCGCGCGCGCGGTGTGGGGGACGGCCTGAGCCGCCCCCTACGCGCTCAGCCGTGCAGGCTCTGGTACTTCTCGGTCAGCTGCTCGGGCGTCTCGACGAAGTCGGGGTGCTGCACGATGCAGTCGGCCGGGCACACCAGCCGGCACTGCGGCTCGTCGTGCGCGCCGACGCACTCGGTGCACTTCGCCGGGTCGATCACGTAGATCGGGTTGCCCACGCTGATCGCCTCGTTGGGACACACCGGCTTGCAGGCGTCGCAGGCGGTGCAGTTCTCGTCTATCAGCAATGCCATCTTGGTCTCCTGATGTTCCGCTAGGCCGCCTTGCGCTCGTCCAGAGCCTTCAGCTTCTCGTGGCGGAAGGCGCCCCAGATCGCGGCGCCGATCGCCCCGGCGTAGATCGAGTCGGGGTGGCTGACCGCCTCCACCTTGACCTTCTCCTTGGCCATCTCCTCCTGGATCGCCGCGAGGAGCCCGGAGTCTAGCGCGAGGCCGCCGGTCATGAGCGCCGTGCCGTCCTTGATCCCGGTGACCTTCAGCAGCTTG
>JAGVSZ010000207.1 GCA_019137045.1 Betaproteobacteria bacterium | reverse complement strand
ACGACTGCGGCCCTGGTCGTGATCTCGCTCATGCTCCTGACGGGGGTGGTGACCTGGGACGACATCACGGCGAACAAGGGGGCGTGGAACACGCTTGCCTGGTTCGCCACCCTGGTCGCGCTCGCGGACGGCCTGAACCGCGTCGGTTTCGTGAAGTGGCTCGCGAACGCGATAGCCGGACACATGGCGGGCTTCTCGCCGATCGTCGCGATGGTCGTCCTGATCCTGGCGTTCTATTTCCTGCACTACATGTTCGCGAGCGTCACCGCGCACGTGACGGCGCTCCTGCCGGTGTTTCTGACGGTCGGCTCGACGGTGCAGGGGCTGCCGATGCAGACGTTCGCCGGGGGGCTCCTGCTCACCCTGGGAATCATGGGCATCCTCACCCCGTACGCGACCGGACCGAGCCCGGTGTACTACGGCAGCGGGTACATCCCGTCGGGCAAGTTCTGGCAGCTCGGGGCGGTCTTCGGCATCATCTACATCGTCGCGCTGCTCGTCATCGGCCTGCCCTGGAACGCAGCGCGGGGCTGAGCCGGGGCCCCGCTACGAACTCGAGCAACCACACTGGAGGACCAACATGACCGTGAAGCCCACCGCCCTTGCCGCCGCCGTGTGCGGCCTCCTCGCCAGCTCGGGCGCGATCGCCCAGTCGAGCAGCGTGCAGCTCTACGGCCGCGCCAACCTCGGCTTCGACCGGTACGAGGCGGACGGATCGAACGTGGCGGGCGCCGATCGCGACGGCCGCTTCCGCGTGTTCGACAACAGCTCGCGCGTCGGCCTGCGCGGCACCGAGGATCTGGGCAACGGCCTGAAGGCGATCTTCCAGATCGAGACCGGGGTCAACGTCGACAACGGCTCGAACACCGGCCAGGGCGGGCAGGGCAACGGGTCCACCGGCTTCTGGGCCGCGCGCGACTCCTACGTCGGTCTCGACTCGAACTTCGGCCGGTTGACCTTCGGCCGCCAGTCGATCTACTACGCGAACGGCGTGAACGCGCAGTTCGCGTCGAACTACATCAATACCGAGGTGCCGTGGACCGACGGGCGCGCGTTCGGCCGGGTGCGCGTCCCCGGCACGCGGCAGAGCAACGTGGTCATGTACACCACCCCGACCTTCTCCGGACTCAACGGTTCGCTCTACTACTCGCCCAACGCGCAGGAGTCCGTGCAGACCAACTCGACCGCGGACACCAACGGCAACATCTGGGGCGCGACCGCGCGCGGGACCTGGGGCCCGTTCTATGCCCAGCTCGACTACGTCTCGAACGAGGGCAACACGCCCGCGAGCGGTGGCGTGCGGTCCGACCAGAGCGCGTGGAAGCTCGGCGCGAGCTGGGGCTATATGCCGGGTGCCCGCATCGGCCTCATCGGCACGCGGGCCTACGACAACCAGGCGCTCGGCCTCACCGCCGGGGACAAGGTCGACCAGTGGAGCTGGACGATCAACTGGGAGCACACCTTCGGCAACTTCCAGCTGCTGGCGCAGTACGGCCAGATGAGCAACGTGAAGAGCTGCGACTCCGATTCGACGCCGGGCAACGTGTCGTGCGGCGACTCCGGCGCGCGCGCCTTCATGGTCGGCGGGCGCTACTTCATGTCGAAGCGCACCTGGGTATACGCGTCGTACAACGGCACCTGGAACAAGTCCAACCAATTTGCCGATTACACGAACGCCGGGTACACGAGCGTCAACGGCGCGCCGTTCCCGTACGGGGCCGATCCGGAGATCTGGGCGCTCGGCATCCTGCACAATTTCTGACCGGGGTCGGTGCGCGCGCTGCCCGGCGCGCACGCGGCTCCCGACGCGCCCGCGGGGAGGCGGGAGGATGAACCTGGCGAGGATCCGGAGCGCCGGCCTCGTCGCCGGCCCGCTGCTCGCGGTGCTCTGCTATCTGGCGCTGCCGTCGGAGTTCGCCGACGGCAGCGGCAAGATCGTGCCGTTCCTGCACCCCGGCCGGGCGACGCTCGCGATGCTCGTCTGGATGGCGGTCTGGTGGATGACCGAGGCGGTCGACATCGAGGTGACCGCGCTCCTCCCGCTCGTCATGTTTCCGCTCGCCGGCATCATGTCGATCGAGGAAGCCTCGGCGCCGTACTCCTCTAGCGTCGTCTACCTCTTTTTCGGCGGGTTCGTCCTCGCGCTCGCGATCCAGCGCTGCGGCCTCGACCGGCGCATCGCGTTCCTCACGCTGCGCCTCGTGGGCACCACGCCCGGACGGCTGGTGGCCGGGATGCTCGCGACCTGTGCGGTCCTCAGCATGTGGATCTCGAACACGGCGGCGGCGGCGATGATGGTCCCGATCGCGATCGCCGTGGTGGATCTCGTGCTGCGGACGAGGACCGGCGCCGGCTTCGATCCGAAGCAGGGCATCCCTGCGGACCGGGTCGACGAGCGCAACTTCGCCACCGCGCTGGTGCTGGCGATCGCCTACGGCGCGTCGATCGGCGGCGTCGCCACCCTGATCGGGTCGCCGCCGAACGGCATCGCGGCGCGCTTCATCTTGCAGACCTACGGCATCGAGGTGACCTTCCTGAAGTGGCTCGCGGTGGGCCTGCCGCTGACGATCGTCTTCCTTCCGATCGTGTGGTTCATCCTCGTCCGCGTCGCCTTCCGCAGCCGCCTCGGGCCGATCGAGGGCGGGCGCGAGTATCTCGACGCGGAGCTCGCCAAGCTCGGACCCCTCTCGGGCGCGGAGCGCGCGGTCCTCGTCGTGTTCCTGGCGACGATAGCGCTCTGGGTCACGCGGCCCTGGGTCGTCGCGATCAAGCTCGGCGACTTCCAGCCCTTCGGCGGGCTGACCGACGCCGGGATCGCCATGATCGCCGCGCTGGCGCTGTTCCTGATCCCGGTGGGCGGAAAGGTGGGGCTGCGCGCGATGGACTGGTCCTACGCGGTGCAGCTGCCGTGGGGCGTGCTGCTCCTCTTCGGCGGCGGACTCTCGCTCGCCGCGGCCACCGAGGCGACGGGCGTGGCGGCCTATATCGGCAGCCTGACCCGCCATCTCGGCGGGCTGCCGCCGCTCGTCGTGGTGGTGGCGATCGTGGCGGTCACGGTGTTCGCCTCGGAGCTGACCTCGAACACCGCGCAGGTGGCCCTCATGCTCCCGCTGCTCGCCGCCGCCGCGCCCGGGTTCGGCGTGCCGCCGGCGCTGCTGCTCATCCCCTGCACGCTGGCGGCGAGCCTCGCGTTCATGATGCCGGTCGGCACCCCGCCCAATGCGATCGTCTTCGGCACCGGGTTCGTCAGGATCCCCCAGATGGTCCGCGCCGGCCTGATCCTCAACCTGTCGGCGATCGC
Organism: Betaproteobacteria bacterium; assembly: GCA_019137045.1. Taxonomy (GTDB): domain Bacteria; phylum Pseudomonadota; class Gammaproteobacteria; order Burkholderiales; family SG8-39; genus JAGVSZ01. Next base: position 14,471 of record JAGVSZ010000207.1, on the reverse strand, counting down.
GGTCGTGACCCTGTTCGCCTACTTCGTGGTCCAGCCGCTGCTCGCTACCCGGTGACGCCGCGCGGCGGGCGCAGCACGGGCTACGAGCCCGATTCGATCCACGCGAGCGCCGCGGCGCGGTCGGAAGCGGCGAAGGTCCGCACCTCGGCGCTGACGAAGTGGCTCGCGATCTTCGGCGCCACGGCGAGCAGCGCGCTGTCCGAAACGACGGCTATGCGCCGCACCTGCCGATGGTGGTCGCGCACGAAGCGCAGGTGGGAAACGAGCCCGGCGAAGTTCTCCCAGCCCGGGAACGTCGGCGCGTCGATCAGCAGGCCCTCGAGCCCGGCATGCTGCTCGATGTAGGGGTCGACGGCGGCGGCGAGCGCGGCGAAGTCCTCGGCCCGCAGCGCGCCCTCGGGCTTCAGGATCAGGATTCCCGACTCGAGCAATTCGTGCTTGAGCATCGTCTCGTTCTCCTTACGTGAAGCGGCCCGACGGCCGCATTGACGCAGTGTAGCCGCGGCCGCTACGGCCGCGCCCACGCGCTTCCGAACACGACGTACAGGATCGGATCGCCCGGCCCGAACCCGACGTCGAGCCCCATCCACAGGCCGTACGTCTTCGCCATCAGGTAGCGCACGCCGCCGCCGCCGGCCGCGACCGTCTTCTGCCGATCCGGCTGCGCAGCGCTCCCGCGCGCGACGCCTGCGCCGCCGAACCCGACGACGCTGAACCGCGGGTGCAGCTGCCAGCGCAGCTCCGCCTCGACTTCCGCCGCCTGGTCGCCCTGGTACTGCAGCGCCTGGACGCAGCGCAGCATGACGAAGGGCCGGAGATAGAAAGGCGTTCCGTCCGAGCTGGTCTGGGCGGTCCCCCGCACGCCGAAGAAGAGTGTCCGGCCGAGCGGCTCGAAGTGCATTCCGGTCAGGGCTGCCTTCTCGAAGTTCCGATTGCCGCCGAGCGCATCACGAAACACCGGGATCGACAGATCGACATAAGACCCGCGCGTCGGCGTGAAGAAGTTGTCGCGCGTATCCAGCGTGAGCGAGGGCGTCAGGCCTGCGAGACGCAGGTCGCGGTCGGACGACGGGATCTCCGGCAGGCCGGAACCGAACGCGGTGAGGGAGACCCGGGTAGTCGCGAGCGCGTATCGCAGTCCCAGCCACAGCTCGGTATCGCCGAGGCGATAGCTCGCGCCCACGAGACCGCCGCGCGCCGCGACGGTATAGCCCAGGCCCGAGCCGCCCGGCCTGCGGTCGCCGCCGAGCCCGAAGAACTCGAGGTTGACGTCGGCGTCCGCCACGGCCACCAGCGTGCGGAGCCTGCCGTCCATCCAGTTGCCGAGATGGCCGCCGAACAGCCCGCTCGTCCCGTTCTCGGTGGCGAGCCCGCCGGCCACCGCGATGTTCGGGCGCGCGAAGCGCTGCCCGGCGCCCGGCACGTTCCGGTCGATGAACACGAGCGCGCCGGCGGCGCCGTAGCCGACCGCAGGCTCGGTGATCGGCGCGACGATCGGGATGAACCCGTAGGCGGTGTCGAGGAAGCCGCTGACGTCGAACCAGCCGTCGCCGGGGTCGAAGAATCGGGATGCCCGCGCTTCGCCCCTGGCCGTGTCGTCGGCCGCCTCGACCGCTAACGCGGCGCCGATGGCCGCGAGGCAGACCAGGAGGCGCAGCAAGCCGCCCAGCGGAAGATCTCCCGCCCCGACCCGGCCCCGCTACTTCTTCTTTGCGCTCCGCCAGCGCAGCGCCGCCGCCTCGCCCTGGCGCGCGTAGTCGAGCGCCTCGCCCAGCACCATCGCCGCTTCCTGCGGGGCGTGGAAGCCCATCGAGTTCTCGGCCGCGATGAAGTCGAGCCGCCACTGGGCCTTGCGCTGCAGCTCGAGCGCTTCGTCGAGCTGCTCGGGGCTCGCGCCCTCCTTCTTCGCCGCCACGATCGCGTCCATCAGCGCGACGATCGCCGCGCCGCCGCGCTGCATCAGGTCGAAGTTGCGTTGCTGGATCGCGTCGACGCGCGCCTTGATCTCCTCCTCGGGGAAGTGGTGGCAGGTCTGGCAGGCGCGGTTGATGTTGAGCAGCGGGCTGCGCACCCAGTGGTCCGAGACCTTGGTCGCGCCGTCGCGCACGTAGGGCATGTGGCAGTCGGCGCAGGCGACGCCGCTGCGCGCGTGCACGCCCTGGCTCCACAGCTCGAACTCGGGGTGCTGGGCCTTCAGGATCGGCGCGCCCGTCTCCGCGTGCTTGTAGTCGAAGAAGCGGCTGCCGTCGGCGAACTTGGTCGCGTCCCAGAACTTCTCCTGGTCGGCCGCGCGCAGGCCCTTCCCCCACGGGAAAGTGAGCGGGAGCTGCGACGAGCAGTAGTACTCCACGTGGCACTGCCCGCAGACGTAGGAGCGCATCTCGGTGCGGCTCGCATCGGCGTTCGGGTCGTAGGGCTTCTGCTTTCCCCCGGCGCGCCAGCGCTCGATCGAGGGCATCGCCGGCACCGGCGCGTCCGACGCGGCCAGCGCCTGAATGCCCTCGATGAACCCGGGGCGCGTCACCCGCAGCGCCATCGTCTTCGGGTCGTGGCAGTCGACGCACGAGACCGGATGCGCGTGCCCGGAGTCGTGCAGCTTCTTGTTGAGGTCCTGGTAGGAATACTTGTAGCTCTCCGCCAGCCCCTTCGCGGGGTCGCCCTTGCCGAGCTCGCGATAGAGCGGCATCACCGACGCGTGGCAGTGCAGGCAGGAGCCGGTCTGGGGCTTCGTCAGCCGCTTCGTCGCCTCCTGGTCGGCCAGCATGAACGCATGGCCGCGGCGATCCCGGTAGTCGATCGAGAAGGCGTACCCGAGGAACATGCGCTTGAGCCACGGGTCGCGCTTGATCTTCTCCTCCGGCAGCGCCTCGCTGCCGCCGTGGCCGCCGAAGCGCGTGCGCGTGGTTTGCGCAGTCAGGAGGTACGAGTCGTACTGCTTCGGCCAGTTGACGCCCCACTTGGCCGGGTCGGTCGTGTCCTCGGTGACCTCGGTGAGGCGCACGTACGGGTTCCGCGCCTCGCTCTTGCGCTCGAAGATGTTCACCAGCAGCGCGGTGACCAGGGCGGTCGCGATCGCGACCACGAGCATCGTCCCGATCAGCAGCGCGCGCGAGGCGCCTCGTTGCGTCGATTGCATCTTCTTCTCCTCCTTCCGGGTTCTAGCGGCCCAGGCCGGTCGTCGCGCCGTGCCCGACCGCGCGATGGCAGTGGACGCAGCGCACTTCGTCCGCTTCGTTGCCGGGCTGCGGCACCAGGTCGTGCACCAGCGCGGCGTGGCAGTGCAGGCAGCTCTCCTGCAGGATGCGGCTCATCGCCGGCCCGATCATGATCGGCTCGTGGAAATCCTGGAACGTGAACGCTTTCGAGTCGTGGAAGCCGCTCACCCCCTTGGCGATCCACTTCCGGACGAAGCTGTGCGGCAGGTGGCAGTCGACGCAGGTCGCCACGGCGTGGTGGCTCGCCTTCTGCCACCCCTCGTACTGCGGCTGCATGATGTGGCAGTTCACGCACGCCTTCGGGTCCGAGCTCATGTAGGAGAGCCCTTCGGCGTAGAGGAACGTGAACCCGCCGATGCCGGCGAGCATCCCGACGAGGGCCGCGAGCAGGACGAGGCCCTTCGCGGTCGACTTGCCGGTGTCGAACGCCGCGCCCATCGTCGCATGCTTTCCTGGGTGGTCTCGTCCGGGCGACGGCCCGACGCGTCAATGCCCCGGTTCGGCCTTCTGCCAGCCCGAGTCCGGGTCGAAGCGCGTCATCGCGGCCGCGCGCGCGGCGGTGTCGGGACCGAGGTCCTTCTCGTACAGGACGCCGTCGTGGCTCACCATGAACGTCATCACGCCGGTGTCGCCGTACTTGACCGGCCACGCGACCGCCGCGAAGCCGCCGATCATGCGGCCGCGCACGACGTAGTCGTAGGCGCCGCCCGGCGCATTCTTGCCCTGGCCCGTGAGCAGCTTGAAGCGGTAGCCGTAGTACCCCGTGTTGCCGCCGCCCGCCGCGCGCGCCGCGGCGAACGCCGGCCCGAGCGGGCTCTCGGGCTCGCCCGCCTTCGTCGGCCAGTACAGCCCGTCCTGCTTCCCCGGCGCGCTCATGAACTTCGCGGCGTACTGGAGCACCCCGTCGCGGTTGCGGTCCACCCGCGCATAGTCCTTCTGCGCGTCGAAGATGGCGAGCATGACCTGCATCACCGCGTTCTCGTTGCGGCCGATGCGGCGCACGCGCATCTCGTCGGCGCCGGCGCGCGTGTCGAACCGCCAGCCCTGCGCGGTCTTCACGATCGGGATCGGCATGGTCCAGCCGTCGGTGCCGACGGCGACGAGCGCCTTCGCGTCGCCCTCCGGCTTGATCGCGTGCGCTTTCGCCCACGCGGCGAGGAAGCGATAGCGCACTTCGGCCCCGGCCGGCGGAATCAGGTCTCGATAGTCCGGGCCCAGCAGCCCTTTCATCGCGTCGTCGTCGCTCGTGGCGACCGCATCGCCGAACGCGTTCATCGCGGCTTCGGGCGAGGGGAACGTCTTCTGCTGCGCGAGCGCGGCCGGAGCCCATGCCGCGAGGGCGAGCGCCAGTGCGGCGCAGAATCGTTGCAGTACCGATCGCATCGTCGAGTTCCCCTTAGCGCCTGCCGCCGCCACCGCCGCCGCCGCGACCACCTCCGCCGCCTCCACCGCCTGCACGACCGCCGCCTCCGCCACCGCCTGCGCGCGCGCCGCCGCCACCGCCGGCGCTCGCGCGTGCGCCGCCACCGCCGCCGCCGTGACTCGCCATCGACCGGTTGCTCGCTTGTCCGCGGTTGAAGTCGCGCTGCGAAGCCGCCCCGCCGCCCACGCCCTGGAACGCGTTGTCGCGACCGCCGGCGCCGGGTCCACCCCGATCGGCGACGCTCGGCCCACCGCGGTCACCGGCGCCGCCACGATCACCGACACCCGGTCCGCCTCGGTCAGCCACGCTCGGCCCTCCGCGGTCACCTACGCCGCCGCGGTCGCCCGGTCCGCCGCGGTCGCCCGGTCCGCCGCGGTCGCCCGGTCCCCCGCGATCGCCGACGCCACCACGATCGCCGACCCCGCCGCGATCACCGGCGCCGTCGCGCCCGCGGAAGTCGTTGCGCCCGTCGCGTCCGGGGACGTCCTTGCCGAACTTGTCGCGGCTCGCCTGGTCGCGGTACGACACGCCCTTGCGGTGGCTCGAGTCGTGCTGCCACTTGTTGCCGCTGCCCACGTTGGTGCGGTTGAAATTCTTGTCGATGTTGGTCGCGCGGTTCACGTTGATGTTCACGTCGCCGCCCCCCCAGTTGAACCCGCCGAAGATCGCGCCCGCGGCCGCGATGCCAACGCCCCAGGCGAACCCGGCCATCAAGTAGCCGCCGGGATACCAGACCGGGGAAGGTGGCCAGTAATACGGCGGATAGGCCGGATAACCCCATGCCCCGTACACGACCGTCGGGTTGTAGGCCGGCACGTAGATCGTCTGCGGGTTCGCCGGCTCGATCTTGATGACCGTCTGCTGCGGCGCCGCCTCCTCGACGATGACCTTCTGCTGCTCGGAGGACTTGAGGTTGCCCGACTTCTCGGCCTTCACCCGCAGCCGCTGGATGGCGTCCATGACCGCCTTCTGGTCGGCGAGGAACGCGTCGCCGAGCTTCTGCGTCCAGTCGAGCTTCTCGTTCATCGGCTCGAGGATCTGGGGGAATGCGACCAGCGACTTGACGCTCACGTCCCAGGTCTGGTTCTCCACCGCCTTGACGGCGGCGTCGCCCTTCTGGCTCGGATTGGCCTTCACCCAGCGCGCCGCTTGCACGATTTCGAGGGGATAGGTGGACGCCATCAGCACCTGCGACAGGAGCGAGTCGGGATAGAGCGCGATCGGCGCGACCAGCGCCTCGATCTCCTCCGGCTTGAAGGGTGGGGGCTCGGCCTGCGTCTGTGTCTGTGCGCGCGCCGCGCCGAGCGCGGCGGCGGCCGCGAGCAGCAGCGCGGCGCAGCGCGCGCCGAGGCCCTTGCTCCACCCGTTCATGCGTCGGCCCTCCTCATCTCGTGCACGCTAATGCCCGTGGTGCACGCCGCAAATCCTACTTTGGTTGGATCCCGGCCGGGGGTCTGCCGGCGCGCGGCAGGCCCAGCGCGACGTGCACGACGCCACCCTCGCGCCATTGCCGCATCGATAGCCCGCTTCGCTCGAACACCTTCAGCATCGGCGCGTTGCCCGGCAGCACTTCCGCAACGAGCTCGTTCAACCCCGCGTCGCGCGCGATCGCGACCAGGTGGCGCATCAGGGCCGAGGCGATCCCCTGGCCCTGGTGCGAATCGTCCACGCTGAACGCGACCTCGGCGCGCCCGGGCTCCGACACGATGTAGCGCGCGCCGCCCACGATCGCGCCGTCCATCACGACCACCAGGGCGACGTGGTTCACGAAGTCGATGTTCAGGTAGAAATCGACTTCCTTCGGCGTGAAGCTGCGCTTGGGCGCGAAGAAGCGGCGATACCGCGCCTCCTCGCTCAGGTTGACGAGGGCCTCGCGCAGCAAGGCGCGGTCGCTCACGCGCTGCGCGCGAATCTCCACGCGCTGCCCGCTGCGCAGCGTCTCCAGGGTCGAGTACTCTGATGCGTCCACTGCGGGCAGGGGAATTCGCGGCAGGATCGAGTATAGCCAGATCCGGATGGCTCTCCGCCGCCGATGGCGGCGCGCCGGCGATCTGAGGCAAACTACGCCCGCCGCTGAACGCCCGCCTGCTCGGCGGGGCCTCGCACCGCACGTGTCCGCTGCCTCGAGAATTGGGGTTGCTCTTCCGATGCCCGCTGTCCAGCTCAGTCGTCTTGCCGTTCCGCTCGCCGCCCTCGCCGCGCTCGCCGCCGGCTGCTCGCGGGAGGCCCCGCCCCCGCAGCGCCCGGCCCCCGAGGTCACGGTGATCACCGTCGAGCCGCGCGACATCCCCTACGTCGCGAGCTTCGTCGCGCAGACCGAGAGCTCGCGCCAGGTCAACATCGTCGCGCGGGTGTCGGGCTACCTCGACCGGATCGCCTACCAGGAGGGCGAACTGGTGAAGGAAGGGCAGCTCCTCTTCCAGCTCGACCCGAAGCCGTTCCAGGCCCAGCTCGAGGCGGCGCGCGGGGAGTTGCAGTCGCAGCAGGCGCGCTTCACCACCGCGCAGGCGAACCTGGGCCGCGTGAAGCCGCTCGCCGAGCAGAACGCGCTCTCGCGCGCGGACCTCGACCGGGCGCAGGGCGAGTTCGACTCCGCCAAGGCCGCGGTGTTCGCCGCCGGAGCCAAGGTCAAGGAGGCCGAGCTCAATCTGGGCTACACGACGATCCGCTCGCCGGTGACCGGGCTCGCGAGCCGCTCGCTGCAGCGCCAGGGCGCGTTCGTCAACGCGATGGCGGAGAGCGCGAACCTCACCTACGTCGCGGCGATCGATCCGGTCTGGGTCACCTTCAGCGTCTCGCAGAATCTCGCCGCGAAGTGGCGCGACGAGATCGCGAAGAAGCAGGTGCTGGAGCCGAAGAACCGCGACTACATCGTCGAGGTGGTGCTGCCGGACGGAACGCGCCACCCGCACACCGGCAAGATCAACTTCGCCGACCCGTCGTTCAGCCAGGAGACCGGCTCGTTCATGGTGCGCGCGGTGCTGCCCAACCCGAAGAAGGAGCTGCGCCCGGGCATGTTCGTGACCGCCAACGTGCGCGGCGCGATGCGGCCGGGCGCGATCGTCGTGCCGCAGCTCGCCGTGCAGCAGGGCTCGAACGGCCACATCGTGTACGTCGTGAAGCCGGACGGGACCGCGGAAGTGCGGCCGGTCGTGGTGGGGGATTACTTCGGCGAGAAGGACATCGTCGTCCTGACCGGGCTGCACGCGGGCGACCGGGTGGTGGTCGACGGCGTCCTGAAGGTGATACCCGGGCAGCCGGTGCGGATCGCGGAGCCGGGCGCCGCCGGGGCCGCGTCCAAGGCCGGCGCGAACGCCGGCGCGGCGAAGAAATAGCCGGCGCCGGCGATGTTCACGCACTTCTTCATCGACCGGCCGGTCCTCTCGTCGGTCATCTCGATCCTGATCTTCCTCGGCGGCGCGGTGGCGATGCGGGTGTCGCCGATCTCGCAGTATCCCGAGCTCGCGCCCCCGCAGGTGACGGTGGATGCGCGCTACCCCGGCGCGACCGCGGAGGTGATCGCGAACACGGTCGCCGCCCCGATCGAGGCGCAGATCAACGGCATCGACAACCTGCTGTACTTCAACTCGGTCAGCTCGTCCTCCGGCAACGTCTCGATCAGCGTCGTGTTCCAGCCGGGCAGCAACCCGGACATCAACCAGGTCAACGTCCAGAACCGCGTGAGCCAGGCGCTGCCGCTGATCCCGCAGGTCGTGTCCCAGCAGGGCGTCACCGTGGAGAAGAAGTCCTCGAGCATCATGATGGTGCTGTCGATCTTCTCGCCCGACGAGCGCTACACCTCGACCTACATCGACAACTACGCGAACCTGTACGTGCTCGAGGAGCTGAAGCGCGTGCCGGGCGCGAACCGCGCGCAGGTGTTCGGCCTGCCCGACATCGCGATGCGGGTGTGGCTGCGGCCCGACCGCATGGCGCAGCTCGGGATCACGGTGCAGGAGGTGGCGAACGCGATCCAGGGCCAGAACCAGACCTTCGGCATCGGCCAGATCGGCGCGGAGCCGGCCCCGCGGGGCGTGCAGCAGACCTACGTCGTGACCGCGCAGGGGTTGCTCACCAAGCCCGAGGAGTTCGAGAACATCATCGTCCGCGCGGCGAAGGAGGGCACGGCGATCGTGCGCGTGCGCGACATCGGCCGGGTGGAGCTCGCCAAACGCGACTACTCGATCGCGAGCCGCATGAACGGCAAGACCGCGACCACCATCGGCATCTTCCAGCAGCCGGGCGCCAACGCGGTGGAGACCGCGCGCGCGGTGCGCGCCCGCATGGAGGAACTGAAGAAGCAGTTCCCCACCGGCCTCGACTACAAGATCACGCTCGACACCAGCCTGTTCACCCTGAACTCGATCGACAAGGTGGTGCACACCTTCTTCGAGGCGGTGGTGCTGGTGATCCTGGTCGTGTACCTCTTCCTGCAGAGCCTGCGCGCGACCATCATCCCGATCCTCGCCGTGCCGGTGTCGATCGTCGGCACCTTCATCGGCATGCACCTGCTCGGCTTCTCGATCAACATGCTGACGATGTTCGGCCTGATCCTCGCGATCGGGCTGGTGGTCGACGACGCGATCGTGGTGGTCGAGAACGTCGAGACCAACATGACCAAGCACGGGCTCGGGGCGCTCGCGGCCGCGAAGCGGGCGATGAGCGAGATCGCCGGTGCGCTGATCTCGATCGTGCTGGTGCTGGTCGCGGTGTTCCTGCCGGTCGCGTTCCTCGGCGGGGTGACCGGCACGCTGTACCAGCAGTTCGCGATCACGATCGCCATCTCGGTGGTGATCTCCGGGGTGATGGCGCTCACGCTCTCGCCCGCGCTCGCGGCGATCATCATCAAGGCGCACCACGGCGAGAAGCGCGGCTTCTTCCGCTGGTTCGAGGCGGGTTTCCAGCGCCTCACCGACGGCTACGTCGGCGGGGTCGCGCGGCTCGTCCAGCGCTGGCCGGTCGGTCTGGGGGTCTACCTCGCCATCCTCGCCGGCATCGTCATGATGTTCCGGGCGCTCCCGGGCAGCTTCGTGCCCGACGAGGACCAGGGCTACTTCTTCATCGTCGTCGAGACGCCGGACACCGCGAGCCAGGGCTATGTCGGCGCGCTGATCGAGAAGGCCGAGAAGATCCTCGCCGCCGAGCCGGCGGTGCAGGACGTGGCGGTGGTCAACGGCTACAGCCTGGTCGACGGGACCTTCCGCAACAACGCCGCGGTCTTCTTTCCGTCGATGAAGCCGTTCGACGTGCGCACCGATCCGTCCCAGCTCACCTTCGCCGTCCTGCCGCGATTGAACGCGCAGTTCGCGCAGCTCAAGGAAGGGTTCGTCTTCGCGCTCAACCCGCCCTCGATCCCGGGCCTCGGCACCACCGGCGGGTTCGAGTTCTACATCCAGAACCGCGGCGCGGGCGACACGCGGGCGACGAGCCAGGCGGTGCAGGCCTACCTCGCCGCGGCGCGCCAGCGGCCCGAACTCGCGGGGATCACGACCACGTTCCGCGGGGCGACGCAGCAGCTCTTCGTCGACCTCGACCGCAACAAGGCCGAGGTGCTCGGCGTGCCGGTGCAGGACGCGTTCCAGACCATGCAGAGCTTCTTCGGCTCGTCGGTCGCCGGGCAGTTCAGCCAGTTCAGCCGCGTGTGGTGGGTGGTGCTGCAGGCCGACGCGGACTACCGCATCAATCCCGACGACTTCAACAAGGTGTACGTGCGCTCCAAGACCGGCACGATGGTCCCGCTGTCGGCGCTGATCACGGTGAAGTACGTCGCCGCGCCGAAGCTGCTCGAGCGCTTCAACGGCTTCCCCGCGGTGAAGGTCACCGGCAGCCCGGCGCCCGGCTTCAGCTCCGGCCAGGCGCTCGCGGCGATGGAGGCGGTGGCGCGCGACACGCTGCCGGGCGATTTCTCCTTCGCGTGGGCCGGCCAGGCGCTGCAGGAGAAGCAATCCGGCGGCACCTCGGCCATCGCCTTCGTCGCCGGCCTGATCGTCGTCTTCCTGCTGCTCGCCGCGCAGTTCGAGAAGTGGACGCTGCCGATAGCGGTGGTGCTGACCGTGCCGATCGCGATCCTCGGCGCGCTCGCCCTCACCTGGGTGCGCGGGCTCGAGAACGACGTGTACTTCCAGGTCGGCCTGGTCACGCTGGTGGGGCTGTCGGCGAAGAACGCGATCCTGATCTGCGAGTTCGCGATCGAGCGCGTGCGCCACGGCATGGCGGTGCGCGCGGCGGCGATCGAGGCGGCGGGGCTGCGGCTGCGCGCGATCGTGATGACCTCGCTCGCGTTCGGCCTCGGCTGCGTCCCGCTCGCGCTCGCGAGCGGGCCCGGGGCGAACAGCCTGCGCGCGATCGGCACCGGCGTGATCGGCGGGATCCTCGCGTCGACCGTGGTGGCGGTCTTCTTCGCACCGCTCTTCTTCTGGATGCTCGAGAGCCTGAGCGCGCGCGTCGGCGGAAGCAAGGCGGCGCCGGCCGGTCCGGCGCACGGCGGGGCGGCGCCCGCGGCGGCGCCGCAAGCGCAGCGGGAGGGCGACTGAAATGCGGCGGCTGGCGCTCCTGCTCGCCGCCGCGCTTTGCGCCTGCACCGTCGGTCCCGACTACGAGCGCCCGGCGAGCGAGGTGCCGGCGCAATGGCGCATCGACTATCCGCAGGCCGCGGACGTCGCGAACACGCAGTGGTGGCGCGACTTCGGCGATCCGGTGCTGGACCAGCTGATCGACGAGGCGTTGCGCGAGAACCGCGACGTGCGCATCGCGGCGGCGCGGGTCGACCAGTTCATCGGCGCGCTCGCGACGACGCGCGCGCAGTTCTACCCGCAGATCGGGTACAGCCTCGACGCGACCCGCAGCCGTTCGAGCCGCCTCGGCAACCCGCCGATCCCCGCGCCGGCCGATCCGTACTACACGCTCTACCAGGGCGCGCTCAGCGCGCAGTGGCAGATCGACCTCTTCGGCCGCGTCCGCCGCCAGAGCGAGGCCGCACAGGCGCAGGTCTACGCGAGCGAGCAGGGCCGCCGCGGCGTCATCCTGTCGCTCGTGACGAGCGTCGCGGCGAGCTACATCGCGCTGCGGGCGCTCGACCGCCAGCTCGAGATCTCGCAGGCCACGGCGAAGAACTACGCCGACACCGCGCGCATCTTCGACCTGCGGTTCCAGGGCGGCGTCGTGTCGGAGGTCGAGCTGAAGCAGGTCGAGTCGCAGTACCAGCAGGCGCTCGCCGCGATTCCCGCGCTCGAGCAGCAGATCTCGGCGCAGGAGAACCTGATCTCGGTCCTGCTCGGCCGCAACCCGGGACCGATCCCGCGCGGACGAACGCTCGACGAGCTCGCCGCGCCGGGGATTCCGGCCGACCTTCCGTCGACGCTGCTCGAGCGGCGCCCGGACATCCTGCAGGCGGAGCAGAACCTGGTTGCGGCGAACGCGAACATCGGCGCGGCGAAGGCGCTCTACTTCCCGACCCTCTCGCTCACCGGCCTGCTCGGCTCGGTGAGCACCGCCTTCGGCGACTTCCTGACCGGTCCGGCGACCGCCTGGACGCTCGCCGCGGGCCTCGCCGGGCCGATCTTCACCTTCGGCGCGATCGAGGGCCAGGTGCAGGCCGCGGAGGGCGGGCAGCGGGAGGCGCTGGCGTTCTATCAACAGACCATCCTCAACGCGTTCCGGGAGACGAACGACGCGCTCGTGGGAACGATCAAGAAGCGCGCCGAGTCGGAGGCGCAGGCGCGGCGCGTGGCGGCGCTGCGCGAGTACGCGCGGCTGTCGCGGCTGCGGTTCGACAACGGCTACGCCAGTTATCTCGAGGTGCTGTACGCGGAGAACGAGCTCTTCAGCGCGGAACTCACCGCGGTGCGCTCGCAGGCCGACCGCTACACGCAGATCGTGAACGTCTACCAGGCGGTCGGCGGGGGCTGGGTGGACGAGGCCGCGCGGCTCGCGCCGCAGCCGCAGCTCGCGCGGCCGGCGGGGCGCTGAGGCTGCGATGGCCGCGGCGGCGCGCGTCACGGCCATCCGCGGGCCGGCGCTGACGTACACGGGCGACCCGTTCCAGCAGGGGCTCGAGGCGACGATGCGCTACGAGCCCGACGCCATCGTCGCGATGGCCGGCGGCCGGATCGCGCATTTCGGGCCGGCGCGCGCGCTGCGCGGGAAGCTGCCGCGCGGCACGAAAGTCGAGGACCACGGCCGCGACGCGCTGATCATGGCCGGGTTCGTCGACTGCCACGTCCACTACCCGCAGACCGAGATCATCGGCGCGTACGGCGCGCAGCTCCTCGACTGGCTGAACAAGTACACGTTCGTCGCCGAGCAGCGCTTCGCCGACGAGCGCCATGCGCGCGCCGCGGCGCGGGTGTTCCTGAAGGAATGCCTGCGCAACGGCATCACCACGGCGGCGGTGTACTGCACGGTGCATCCGCAGTCGGTCGACGCGTTCTTCGAGGAATCCACCCGGCTCGGCCTGCGGATGATCGCCGGCAAGGTGCTGATGGACCGCAACGCGCCCGCGGCGGTCTCCGACACCGCGCAGCGCGCCTACGACGAATCGAAGGCGCTGATCGCGAGGTGGCACGGCCGGGGGCGTTCGATGTACGCGATCACCCCGCGGTTCGCGCCGACCAGCACGCCGGAGCAGCTCGCCGCCGCGGGGGCGCTCAAGCGCGAGCACCCGGACTGCTTCGTGCAGTCGCACGTGTCCGAGAACAAGGCCGAGGTCGAGTGGGCGCGAGCGCTCTTCCCCGGGCGCCGCGACTACCTCGACGTGTACGACCACTACGGCCTGCTCGGGCGGCGCGCGGTCTACGGTCACTGCCTGCACCTCTCCGAGCGGGAGCTCGCGCGCATGCACGAGACCGGCACGGCGATCGCGCATTGCCCCACCTCGAACTTCTTCCTCGGCAGCGGCGCCTTCGATCTAGGCAAGGCGACGCGGACGGAGCGCCCGGTGCGCGTCGGGCTCGCGACCGACGTGGGCGGCGGCACCACGCTCTCGTTCCTGCAGACGCTGAACGAGGCCTACAAGGCGGCGCAGATGAACGGTTACTCGCTATCGGCGGGGCATGCCTTTTATCTCGCCACCCGCGGCGGCGCACACGCGCTCGACCTCGAGGACACGATCGGCAGCCTCGCGCCGGGGATGGAGGCCGACCTGGTGGTGCTCGACCTCAAGTCGACGCCGCTGATCGCGTTCCGCATGAGGCACGCCGCGGACCTCGCCGAGGCGCTGTTCATCCAGATGACGCTCGGGGACGATCGCGCAGTGCGGGCGACGTACGCGGCAGGCAAGCGCGTCTACGCCCGGCCGGCGCAGCGGTTCGGTTAGTCGCTGGTTACGGGGTTACCGAAATTCTTGCTATGACGCAAGAATGTCAGTAGAGAATTTTGCTACCTAGCAAGAATTTAGGAGAGCAGGTGCGGGAGCGACGCTACAGCCCCACCGACTCCGCCACCAGCCGCGCGAGCGCTTTGCGCAGCCGCGCCGCGACCTGCGCATGGGCGCGGCTGCCGATCACGTTCTTCAGCTCGTAGGGATCGCGCTCGAGGTCGTACAGCTCGTCGAGCAGGCCGCCGCCGCGGTTCACCCAGTGGATGAGCTTGTGGCGGTCGGTCCGCACCGCCTTGTAGCTCATGCCCACGAGCCACGGCAGCGCGTTCTCGCTGAAGTACTCGCACAGCACGGCTTTCCGCCAGCCGGCGCGCCTGCCCGCCAGCAGCGGCAGGAGCGAGCGGCCCTGCATCGAGCCGAGCGGCCTGCCGCCGGCGAGGGTCACCATGGTCGGCGCGATGTCGATCGTCAACGCGAGGTCCTTGACCGTCGTGCCCGCCTTCGCCCTGCGCGGATA
>JAGVSZ010000414.1 GCA_019137045.1 Betaproteobacteria bacterium | reverse complement strand
CACCTCGAGGAGCCGGATCCACATCCCCGGCTCGTTCGGCGGCGTGTCGGAGCCGAACATGATCTTGTGCCTGGGCAGGTCCTTGGCGAATTCGACGATGCGCGACTGCAGGCACCAGCCCGACTCGCAGTAGACGTTGGGGAACTCCATCGCCCACTGGAACGGCTCGAAGCAGTACACGCCGCCGGTCTGCACGCCGAAGTGCGCCATGATGAAGTTGACCCGCGGGAACTCCTTGATGAGCGGCACCCACTCGGTCGGGATGCTGTACGGGCCGTCGCCGGTGTGCAGCTTGACCAGCGTGCCGAGCTCCTCGGCCTTGCGCAGCACGGGCCGTACCCAGTCCTTCGCCCGGTCCGGGCGGTACGCGTGCATGTTGGCGTGCAGCTGCAGCATCTTGAAGCCGTGCTCTTTCACGTGCCGCTCGAATTCCTCCACCCCGTCCTGGATGCCGTAGCGCGGGTTGTAGACGAAGCAGCCGAACAGGCGGTCCGGATACTGCTGCACCAGCTCGACGGTGTAGGCCATGTAGGCGCGGATGCCGGCGCGGTGATCGAGGTGGTCGTTGTCGAAGTTGTGCAGCGTGTTGCCCTGCGGCGGCTGGATGAACGCCGCGTCGACGCGCCGCGGCTTGCCGTTCACCAGGTAGGGTCCGTCCATCATCCGCAGCAGCTGCTCTCCGGTGAAGGGCGCGCCGTCGTGCCGCCACGCCGTGTCGACGACCTTCGTGGGATAGCAGCTCATGTCGATGATCATGCGGGCGCTCCTCCGGCGAACGGTTGGTGGGCGCGAGGGGCGCGCGCGCTGCGGCCGTCGGCACGCCCGGACGAACTGGGGAACGCGCGGGCTGGCTCTCGGTCGGGATCGCGCCGTGCGCGGATCGCCTCGCTTGTGAGCAATCTCCCGCCGGACGGTCGCGGCGTTGCGCCGCGCGCGGTCCGGCCGACCGCTTCTACCCACGTTGCGGCTTTGTAGGGGATCGTCCAGGAGATGTCAAGGGTCGGGGCCGAGCGCGCGGCGAGGCGCCGTGAGCGACGGCGGCCCCGCCGCTCGCCGCGACCCCGGATCGCCCGCTGCGGTCGACGCAGGCGATCCCGGCGGCCCGATGGCGCGTCGCTCCGGACGCGTCCGGGTTACCGCGCCGGCGCCGGGAGCGCGCGCGCCGTGATCGACCGGGCGCGGCGCGCGAATTCCTCCCAGAGCGTCGAGGTGTCCTTGCGGAAGAGGGTGTCGGGGTCGGCGTCGAACACCCACCAGTCGCCGCGCTCGAGCTCGTGCGCGAGCTGGCCGGGCGCCCATCCCGCGTAGCCGTTGTAGAACCGCACCTGCTCGGGCGGCTTCAGCAGGAGCTGCTCGACGGTCGGCGGATGCAGGGCGAG
Source organism: Betaproteobacteria bacterium (assembly GCA_019137045.1). Classification (GTDB taxonomy): domain Bacteria; phylum Pseudomonadota; class Gammaproteobacteria; order Burkholderiales; family SG8-39; genus JAGVSZ01. Next base: position 3,546 of record JAGVSZ010000414.1, on the reverse strand, counting down.
GTGGACGTCGTTCCCGACGGGGAAGGTCTGGCCGGGCGTCTCCCGCGCGCGGAACACCGCGAACAGCCCCGCGCGCTCGACCGGGCCGCCGAAGTAGAGCGGCTCGGTGAAGCGCGCGAGCGCCGGGTTTCCGGGCAGGATCGCGGCGAGCGACTGCTCGCTCGGCCGGTTGACGATGACGCCGAGCGTCGCGCCGTCCGGCGCGTTCGCGACCAGCACCACCGTGCGCTGGAAGTTGGGGTCGGGGAGCCCCGGCTTCGCGACCAGGAAGAAGCCCCGGTCGGCCGGCTGCGCCGCCGCGAGCGGCCCCGCGAGCGCGAGAACGGCGCCGAGGAGCACGCGCCGCGCCGCGCGGGCGATCCGGGCCGGTGCGGCCGCTGCCTCAGTGGACGGCGTGGCGGGGCTCCGCCGACGCGCTGATCTGGCGCGACATCCGGACCAGCTCTTCCCAGATCGAGTCGGTGTCCTTGCGGAAGATCGTGCCCACGTCGGGGTTCATGACGTGCCACAGCCCGCGATCGATCTCGCGGCGCAGCTCGCCCGGCCGCCAGCCGACGTAGCCCACGTAGTAGCGGGCGTCGTTCGGCCGCTCCTCGATGATCCGGTCGATGGTGTTGACGTTGATCGCGAGGTAGAGGTTCGACATCATCATCAGCGAGCCCTGGCCGGGGCTCGCGTCGCTGCGCACCACCGCGACCAGGGCAGTGGTGGAGAACGGCCCGCCGAAGAACACCGGCTCGACGACCTTCTTCGACGGCTCGTGCTCGGGGAAGAGGCTCGCGAGCGAGCGGCGCGTGGGGCGGTTGATGATGACGCCGACGTGGCCGCCGCTCGCCGTGGGCGCGGCGATCAGGACCGTGTGGCGGTACTCCGGGTCGCGGAACGCCGGCGCTGCGACCAGGAACACGGCGCCCTCGGTGGAGGGGGGCTGGCCCTGCGCGCCCGCCAGCGGGGCGACGAGCGCGAGGAGCGCGGCGGCGAGCAGGCGAGACCAGCGGGTCATCGGTTCATCCTTGGTCGAGGCGGGCCACGCGCCTATTCTAGCGACGCGACGGCGGCGTGGCGAAAGCAGCTCACCAGGTGATCGTTCGCCATCCCCACCGCCTGCATGAAAGCGTAGCAAATTGTGGAGCCGACGAAGCGGAATCCCGCCGCCGCGAGGTCTTTTGACATGGAATCGGAGACCGGGGTGCGCGCGGGCACCTGGCTGGCGCGCCGCCAGCGGTTGCGGACCGGCCGCCCGTCCACGAAACGCCACAGGCACGCGTCCAGGCTGCCGTAGCGCTCGCGCATGGCGAGCGCGGCGCGCGCATTCGCCACCGCGGCCTCGATCTTCAGGCGGTTGCGGACAATACCCGCGTCGGCGAGAAGGGCAGCCCGTTCGCGCGCGCCGTAGCGGGCGACGCGCTCGATGTCGAAGCCGTCGAACGCCCTGCGATAGTGCGCGCGCTTGTGCAGGATCGTCGACCAGGACAGGCCCGCCTGCGCCCCTTCCAGGATCAGGAGCTCGAAGAGCGTGCGGTCGTCGTGGACCGGCACCCCCCACTCCTCGTCGTGGTAGGCGACGTAGGCCTCGCTGCCGAGGCACCACGCGCAGCGCGTGCGGCCGTCGGGCGCCCGGGCCGCGCGCGCCGGCACCTCAGGAGAACGCCTGGATCCCGGTCTGCGCCCGCCCCAGGATCAGGGCGTGGATGTCGTGCGTACCCTCGTAGGTGTTCACCACCTCCAGGTTCACGAGGTGCCGCGCGACGGCGAACTCGTCGGAGATGCCGTTGCCGCCCATCATGTCGCGCGCCATGCGCGCGACGTCGAGCGCCTTGCCGCACGAGTTGCGCTTCAGGATGGAGGTGATCTCCACCGCGGCGGTGCCCTCGTCCTTCATGCGGCCGAGGCGCAGGCATCCCTGCAGGCCGAGCGTGATCTCGGTCTGCATGTCCGCGAGCTTCTTCTGGATGAGCTGGTTCGCCGCGAGCGGCCGGCCGAACTGCTTGCGGTCCAGGACGTACTGGCGCGCGCGGTGCCAGCAGTCCTCGGCCGCGCCGAGCGCGCCCCAGGCGATGCCGTAGCGCGCGGAATTGAGGCAGGTGAACGGTCCCTTGAGGCCGCGCACGTCCGGGAAGGCGTTCTCCTCGGGGCAGAACGCCTCGTCCAGCACGACCTCGCCGGTGATGGAGGCGCGCAGGCCCACCTTCCCGTGAATCGCGGGCGCCGTGAGGCCCTTCGTGCCCTTGTCGAGCACGAAGCCGCGGATCGCGCCCGACTCGTCCTTCGCCCAGACGACGAACACGTCCGCGATCGGCGAGTTGGAGATCCACATCTTCGCGCCGGTGAGGCTGTAGCCGCCGGCGACCTTGCGCGCGCGCGTGACCATGCTCGCCGGGTCGGAGCCGTGGTTGGGCTCGGTCAGCCCGAAGCAGCCGATCCACTCGCCGGTGGCGAGCTTGGGCAGGTACTTCTGCCGCAGCGCCTCGGTGCCGAACTCGAAGATCGGGACCATGACGAGCGAGCTCTGCACGCTCATCATCGAGCGGTAGCCCGAATCCACGCGTTCGACCTCGCGCGCGATCAGGCCGTAGGAGACGTAGCCGAGCCCGGGGCCGCCGTACTCGGCCGGAATGGTGGGGCCGAGGAGTCCGAGCGCCCCCATCTCGCGGAAGATCGCCGGGTCGGTCCGCTCGTGGCGGAAGGCCTCGAGCACGCGCGGCGCGAGCTGCTGCTGGCAGTAGGCGTTCGCCGCCTCGCGCACCATGCGCTCGTCCTCGGTGAGCTGCGCGTCGAGCAGGAGCGGATCGTCCCAGACGAAGCGGGCCTTGCCGGCGTGGGGCTTGAGCGGGGCGTTCATGCGGGCTCTCCGTACGGTTCGCGAGCGCCTGCAATGATAGTCCATGCGCGCTGCGACGCTCGCCTCGGCACGCAGGCGATTCTAGCGGGGGCGCCGGGGGCGGGCGATTGACGCACCTTAAGCTTTTCGGCAATCTGCGCGTGCTACGCGCGCCGGCGAGCGAGAGGCTGCCCCACGGCCCGGCGCGGCGCGCGGTACGCGCGCCGCGTCCAGGATCGGCGCGCGCGGGCCAGTCCATAGGAGGACGACCGATGTACAAGCGCATCCTCATGGCGTACAACGGTACGCGCGAGGGCAAGACGGCGCTGCTCGCCTGCACCGAGATCGCCGCGTTCGAGCGCGCCGAGACGCACCTGCTCGCGGTCGCGAGCATGCCCTCCAGCATGTTCCTCACCGAGGGGTTCCTGCCCGAGGAACTGATCGAGGAGGAGAAAAAGCGCATGCAGGACGTGCTGAGCGAGGGCCTCGCCGCCCTCAAGGAGCGCGGGTACTCCGTCGCCGGCCATCTCGCGGTCGGCGAGCCGGTCGAGGAGATCTGCCGCGTCGCCACCGAGCTCAAGTGCGACCTGATCGTGGTCGGGCACAAGCAGAAGCATTCGTTCGCCGCGCGCTGGTGGCGCGGCTCGGTCGGCGCCACGCTGCTCGACTACGCCCCCTGCAGCGTCCTGGTCGCGATGGGGGCTTGACCGGGAACTGCGCGCGCG
>JAGVSZ010000171.1 GCA_019137045.1 Betaproteobacteria bacterium | reverse complement strand
GCCCGCGGCGAGGCCGCGCGCGAGCCGGTCGAGCACCCGCCGCGGGTCGCGCGCGACGGTGTCGAAACCGCGCCGCGTCCACGAGACGTACCGCAGGCCGCAGCGCGCGAGCGCCGGGTCGAGCAGCGGGTTGCGGATGCCGAACGGCGCGCGGAAGAACGCGGGCGCAACCCCGGTGGCGTCGGCGATCGCGCCCTGTGCCGCCTCGACCTCGCGCCGCGCGCGCCCGGGCCCGTACCACCCGAACGCGGTCGAGTGCCGGTGGCTGTGGTTCTCGACCGCGTGCCCGCGCCGCACGATCTCGCGCGCGAGCGCGGCATGGCGCGCCGCGCGCTCGCCGATCAGGAAGAAGGTAGCCTTGAGTCCGGCGGCGTCCAGCGCGTCGAGCACGCGCGGCGTGACCTCCGGGTCCGGACCGTCGTCGAACGTGAGCGCGACCTCGCTGCGCTGCGCCGCCGGCGCCGGCAGGCGCGCGAGGTTCGGACCGAGGAGGCGGCTGCGCGGGAGGAATCCCGCGAGCGCGAGCGCCGCGTGGTTGGCGACGATGCCGCCCGCCACCCAGGGCCAGCTCGCGGGCGCCGCGACGAGCGCCACCGCGCCGGCCGCGTGGACGAGCGCCGAAGCCTGCAGCGCGGGCGCGGGTCGCCACCGGCGCGCGGCCGGGGCGGATGCGGTATGCGGCGACACGGGCATTGCGATCAGGCGCGAGCGGCGAGGGCGATTGTACGTGCGCGTCGCTCGCCGCAGCCCGCACGCGCTGCTAGACTCGGCGCGCGCACCGCAACATCGCTCGCTGCTCATGCGTCCACCCGCGCTCCTCGCCCTCGCCGCGCTCCTGCACGCGCCGCTGGCTGCAGCCGAGCCGCGGCCGCAGTGGGAAGTCGGGCTCGGCGCGGCGGCGCTGTACCTGCCCGACTACCGCGGCTCGGACCAGAGCCGCGGCTACCTGTATCCGCTGCCCTACGTGCGCTATCGCGGCGAGCGCCTGCGCCTCGACGACCGGCGCGGCCTCGCCTCGCTCCTGCTGCTCGACACCGACCGCGTCGAGCTCGACGTGTCGCTCAACGCGAGCCAGCCCGCGCCGAGCGACCAGTCGAGCGCGCGCCAGGGCATGCCCGACCTCGACCCGACGCTCGAGATCGGGCCGCTCGTCAAGGTGCGGCTGTGGGAGAGCGGCGACCGCCGGCGCGAACTCTCGCTGCAGCTGCCGGTGCGCGCCGCGTTCACGCTGCAGAGCCCGGAGTTCATCGGCTGGGTGTTCAACCCGGTCATCGACCTCTACCAGCGCAACGTCGGACCCGGCGGGCAGTGGCGCGTCGGCATGCAGGCCGGGCCGGTGTTCACCGACGGCCGCTACAACCGCTACTACTACCAGGTCGATGCGCAGTACGCGACGCTGGCGCGGCCGGCGTACGCGGCGAGCGGCGGGTACGGCGGCACCCAGTTCACCCTCACGGCGAACCGCCGCTTCGGACCGGTCTGGGTCGGCGCCTTCGTGCGCGCCTATGCCCTGGGCGGCGCGGCATTCGAGTCGAGCCCGCTGGTGCAGAGCCGCTCGGCGTTCTACGCCGGCATCGGCGTCGCCTACGTCTTCGCGGAGTCGAAGACGCTCGTGCAATCGGACGACTGACGATGCAGGAGGCGCACGGGTTTCCCGTCAGGCGCGCCGCGCCGTGGGTGCGGCTCTACGAGCGCTGCGCCTTCGCGCTCGCGCTCGCGGTGTTCGGCGCGGGCGGGCTGCTCTACACCGCGGCCGGCCCGATCCTCTATCTCCTCCTGCCGCGGCGCGTCGGATCGGCGCTCGGGCAGCGCGTCATGATGGCGCTCTTCCGCTTCTTCGTCGGCCTGCTGCAGCGCCTCGGGCTCGCGCGCTGCGACCTGCGCGCGCTGGACGCGCTGCGCGACGGGCCGCCGGTGATCATCGCGCCCAACCATCCGACCTACCTCGACGCGCTGCTGATCGTGTCGCGGCTGCCGAACGTCGTGTGCATCATGAAGGCGGACGTGCTCGACAACGTCTTCCTCGGCGGCGGCGCGAAGCTCGCCGGCTACATTCCGGCGGACGCGCCGAAGGAGATGATCCGCGCGGCCGCCGCGGCGCTCGCGGCCGGCCGGCACGTGCTCTTCTTCCCCGAGGGTACGCGCACCGCCCGCGCGCCGGTCAACCCGCTGCGCAGCGGCTTCGCCGCGATCGCGCGGCGCGCGCAGGCGCCGGTGCAGGCGGTGATCATCGAGGCGGGCTCGGAGTACATGCGCAAGGGCTGGCCGCTGCTGCGCATGCCCTCGTTCCCGCTCCGCTACCGCGTGCGGCTCGGCGCGCGCTTCGCGCCGCGCGCCGACGCGCACGGGCTGGTCGCGGCCCTCGAGGCGCACTACCGGCGCGAGCTCGGCGCGGGAGGGGGCGGTGGCGCGTAGCGACGAGGAGCCGGTCCGCGCCCCGCATCCGCCGCTCGCGGCGTATTTCCCCAGCGAGGAGGCGCGGCGCGGCTGGGTGCGCGGGATCTTCGACCGCACCGCCGGCGACTACGAGCGCGTCGAGCGCACGATGGCGCTCGGATCGGGCGCGTGGTACCGCGGCCAGGCGCTGCGGCGGGCGGGGCTCGCGCCCGGCATGCGCGTCGTGGACGTCGGCACCGGGACCGGCCTGGTGGCGCGCGCGGCGGCGCGCATCGTCGGCGACGCGCGCGCGGTCATCGGCGTCGACCCGAGCGCGGGCATGCGCACCAACGCGCGGCTGCCCGAAGGCATGCGTCTGCTGGAGGGCGCGGCGGAGTCGATCCCGCTTCCCGACGGCAGCGCCGACTTCCTCAGCATGGGCTACGCGCTGCGGCACATCTCCGACCTCAGCGTCGCGTTCGCCGAGTTCCACCGCGTGCTCGCGCCCGGCGGGATCGTCTGCATCCTGGAGATCACGCCGCCCGCGAGCCGCGTCGGGCGCGCGGCGCTCAAGGCGTACCTGCGCGGCGTGGTGCCGCTCCTCGCGCGCGCGGTCGGGCGCAGCCCCGACACGCCGCGGCTGATGCGCTACTACTGGGACACGATCGAGGCGTGCGCGAGCCCGGCGCGCGTGCTGGCGACGCTCGCGCACGCCGGGTTCGCCGCGCCCGCGCGCCACGTCGAGCTCGGCGTCTTCTCGGAGTACCGCGCCGTCAAGGCGCACGCGCGATGAGCGCCGCGCGTCCCGCCGCGGCGGCGGCCTCGCGCACCCACCTCGTCCTCATCCCGAGCTACGACACCGGGCCGATCCTGGTCGAGACGGTGCGCGCGGCGCGCGCGCACTGGCGCCCGGTCTGGGTGGTGCTCGACGGCAGCACCGACGGCAGCCGCGAGCGCCTCGCGCCGCTCGCGGCCGCCGACCCGGACCTGCGCGTGCTCGCGCTCGACGCGAACTCGGGCAAGGGCGCCGCGGTGCTGCACGGCCTGCGCGCCGCCGCGGCGGCGGGCTTCACGCACGCCCTCACGATGGACGCCGACGGCCAGCACCCGGCGGCGCTGATCCCGGAGTTCATGGCGGCGTCGCAGGCGGCGCCGGAGGCGCTCGTCCTCGGGGTCCCGGTGTTCGACGCGTCCGCCCCCGCGCTGCGCGTGCGCGGGCGCAAGGTGTCGAACTGGTGGGCCAACCTCGAGACGCTGTGGGGCGGGATCGGCGACTCCCTGTACGGTTTCCGCGTGTACCCGATCGCGCCGCTCGCGCGCGTGATGGCGCGCACGCGGTGGATGCGGCGGTTCGACTTCGACGTCGAGGCGGCGGTGAAGCTCCTCTGGGCGGGGCTGCACCCGGTCAACCTCCCGGCCCCGGTGCGCTACCTGCGGCCCGACGAGGGCGGGGTGTCGCACTTCCGCTACCTGCGCGACAACGCGCTGCTCACCTGGATGCACGTCCGGCTGATGGCCGGGTTCGTCCTGCGCCTCCCGCGGCTCGCGCTGCGGCGCATAATCGCGCGATGAGCGAAGCGAGCTGCGACGTCGCGGTCATCGGCGGCGGTCCCGCGGGCGCCACGACCGCGGCGCTGCTCGCCGAGCGCGGCTGGCGCGTGACGGTGCTGGAGAAGGACCGCCACCCGCGCTTCCACATCGGCGAGTCGCTGCTGCCGCACAACAACCCGCTGTTCGAGCGCCTCGGGGTGCTGGAGGAGGTGCGCCGCATCGGCCTGGTGAAGAACGGCGCGCAGTTCTGCTCGATGTACCACGGCAAGGAGGAGACCTTCTACTTCCGCCAGGCGCTCGACAAGTCGCAGCCGAGCGCGTTCGAGGTGCACCGCGCCGACCTCGACCTGATCCTGCTGCGCAACGCCGCGGCCAAAGGGGCCACGGTGTGCGAGGAAACGCGCGTCGAGCGCGTGGACTTCGAGCCCGGCGGCGTGCGCGTCGGGGCGGCCGGGCCGGCCGGCCCGGCCGAGTGGCGCGCGCGCTTCCTGGTGGACGCCTCGGGCCGCGACACCTTCCTCGCGAGCCTGTTCGGCACCAAGTCGGCGAACCGCAGGCACGCGAGCGTCGCGCTCTACGGCCACTACGAGGGCGCGCAGCGCTACGCGGGCGCGGACGAGGGCAACATCAGCATCTACTGGTTCGACCACGGCTGGTTCTGGCTCATCCCGCTCCAGCGCGGGATCACGAGCGTGGGCGCGGTGTGCTGGCCGTACTACCTGAAGACCCGCAGCGGGACGCTGGAGCGGTTCTTCGACGACACGATCGCCACCTGCCCCGCGCTCGCCGCGCGCCTCGCGCGCGCGCGCCGCATCGCGCCGGTGACCGCGACCGGCAACTACAGCTACCAGGCCGCGCGCTGCGTCGGCGAGCGCCACCTGCTGGTGGGCGACGCCTACGCGTTCGTCGACCCGGTCTTCTCCTCGGGGGTGTACCTCGCGATGGCGGGCGCGTTCGCGGCCGCCGAAGCGGTCGACGCGGCGCTGCGCGACCCGGCCG
>JAGVSZ010000456.1 GCA_019137045.1 Betaproteobacteria bacterium | reverse complement strand
CCGGCCGGCGACGAGCAGGCGCCCGGCGCTGCCGCGGAGACCGGCCCGGCGCCGGACGCGCGGCGCAGCCGGGGCCGGCTCGCGCTCCTCGTGTCCGGGCTGGCGACGCTCTTCGCCGGCAGCGAGCGCGCCGCCGTGAACGGCCTCGCCCGGTGGGGCGCGGTGGCCGCGGGCGTCCTCGCGCTCTTCGCGCTCGCGCTGTACCTGTGGGACGCGCCCGAGCGCGAGGTGAAGCAGCTCTTTGCGCGCGGCGAGTACGCGCAGGCGGCGCTGGCGGCCGATGCGTACCTGGGGCGCAATCCCGACGCCGTCGAGATCCGGGCGCTCGGCACCCAGGCCCTCCTCAAGGACCACGTGCCGACGTGGCTCGGCTTCCTCGAGACGGGCGACTTCGAGCGCGCCCGCGCGGCGCTCGCCGCGGCGCAGCGGGCCGGCGCGAACAACGCCGACGCGGCGGCGCTGCTCGCCGAGCTCGCGTGGCTCGCCGAGCTCCAGGCGTTCGTCGCCGCGCGCGGCGGCATCGACGCCCCGGTCCGGATCTACGCCGACGAGGAGCGGCTGCGGCGGCTCGTCCAGCGCTGGAACGACGACACGCCGGGACACCAGCGCGCGCTCGCGACGATCGCGGCCTACGTCCCGGAGTTCCGGGATGCGTACGCCGAGGCGCTCAGCCGCCTGCGCAAGCTCCAGAACGACGACGCCGTGTATCTCGCCGCGATCGAGCGGCTGAAGGCCACGATCGCGGCCGAGCTCGACCGCGGCGCCCCGGCGGCGCTGGAGGCGGTCTTCCGGGACTACGCGGAGAAGTACCCCCGGCTCGGGGGCCTCGACGCGCTGCGCGACGACCTGCGCCGGTACCTCGAGCTCGAGGCCGAGCCGCGCGGGCGCCGGCTGGGCCGGGCGATCGCGCTCCTCGCCGGCGCGCGCTTCGCGACGCCGCCGTTCCAGGCCGCCTTCGGCAAGCTCGCCGCGAGCGACCGGTTTCCCCCCGCCGAGGTGGTCCGGCAGTACGGCGCGGTCGCCGAGGCCTGGCGGGCGGGCGACGCGCGGCAGGCGCTCGCGGGCCTGCAGCGACTGACCGCCGGCCCGTGGGGGGACGCCGCCGCGCAGGAGCTCGCGCACAAGCGCGCCGTCGTCGAGAGCCAGGCCGCGCTCCAGCGCGCGCGCGGCGCCGCGGGCTACGCGGAGCGCCTGGCCGCGTTCTACGGGTCGCTCGACCCGCAGGAGGACGCGTTCTTCGTGCGCGCGACCGAAGACGAGGTCAGGCAGTACCGCGGCGAGGCGCTCGCGCGCGCCCGGGCGTCGTTCGAGCGCGCGGAGGGGCTGTGGCGCCAGTACCGCGACAACGGCGCGATCGACGCCCGGCAGCGGCTCAAGGACGTAGTCTCGAACGAGTTCCGCCACCAGGCGCAGGCGCTCGCCGAGGCGCACGAGGCCGCGCAGCGCGGCGCGCAGCTCTACGCGCAGTTCCAGTCCGCGCCCCCCGCGCGGCTCGCGCAGGTGGGGGAGGAGATCGCGGCCGAGTGCGAGCGGCAGCGCAAGGCGCTGGTCGAGCTGCGCTACGTCCTGGAGCCCGCGCTGCTCAAGGCGAAACTCATCCTGCTCGGAGGCCGCGTCGATGTCGAGCGCAGACCGTCTTAGGCCGTTCCCCCAGGCCCTCGGCGACCACGCCGCCGAGGGCATCGCCATCCTGACCGCGGAGCCGTCCCGGTTCACGCTGGCGGTGGTCGTGGCGATGGCGGGGCTCGTGGCCGCGGCGCTCGCCTGGTCGTTCTTCGGGCGCGCCGACGTGCTGGTGACGGCGCAGGGCGTGCTGCAGCCCGACTCGGAGGTGCGGCGCTTCCACGCGCCGGTCGACGGCGAGCTCGCGAACCTCTACGTCGCCGAGGGCCAGCCGGTGTCGAAGGGCGACGTGCTGGCGCGGCTCAACGCGCGCGGCGCGGTCGAGGCCGCGGCGAGCGCCCTGCAGGCGCAGCTGCGGCTCGAGGACGCGGAGCGCGAGTGGCAGGAGTTCCCCGACCGGAAGGCGCTGATGGAGCGCCGGCTCGCGACGCTGAAGCAGGCCCTCGAGATCGCCGAGCACCAGCACGAGCGGCGCGTCTCGGAGGGCGCCGTGAAGTTCGCCGCGGCGCAGCGGGCGCAGCTCCAGGAGGCCCGGGCGCGGGTCGAGGACGCGCGGCGCGCGCGCGAGGCCGCGCGGCTCGAAGCGGAGAAGTTCGCCGCCCTGCACGCGACGCCCGGCGGCGGCGGGGTGTCGGAGCTCCAGGTCGAGACCCGGCGCAACGCCCTGCGCGCGGCCGAGAACGTCCTCGTGATGGCGCAGTCGCGGCTCACCGAGACCGCCGCGCGGCAGGGCCAGGAGGAGGCGCAGGTGCGCGCGCAGCTCGAGACCGGCGGGCAGGAGCTCGCCCGGCTGCAGGTCCAGTACGACGCGGCCGCGAAGGAGATCGCGACCGCCGAGGACAAGGTGCGCCTCCAGCTCCAGGCGGCCCGCCTCGCGGCCGAGGCGGCGGCGCGGATCCGGTTCGAGAACATCGACAAGGACAACTTCCTGCTGATCGTCGCGCCGGTCGACGGGGTGATCACCGACCTCACCTCCACGCAGCCGGGCGACAAGGTCCAGGCGAACGCGCCGCTCGGGGGGATCGCGCCCAAGGACGCCCGCCCGGTCGTGCGGATCGAGATCGCCGAGCGCGACCGCGCGTTCCTGCGCGAGGGGCTGGCGGTCCAGCTCAAGTTCAACGCCTTTCCGTACCACCGCTACGGGCACATCCGCGGCACGCTGAGCTACATCTCGCCGGCGACCAAGCTCTCGGCGCAGGCGAAGCAGCCGGTCTACGAGGGGCGCGTGACGCTCGAGCGCGACTACTACCGGGTGGCGGACACGAAGTACCCGCTGCGCTACGGCATGACCGCCGCCGCGGAGGTCGTGGTCCGCGACCGGCGCCTGATCGACCTCGCGCTCGACCCGTTCCGGCAGATCGGCGGCTGATCGGGGCCGGCACGGCGAAGGTGAATAGGTAACCGATCTGCGGGAAATAGTCGCGGCCCGCGGCCGGCCGCCCTTCCTAGACTCGGTAGCAGAAGCGGTGGAGTCGAGAGAGACCGTCAAGGAGGCGCAATGCAGGCGATAGTGCGAATCGACGACGAAGTGATCGGGATCGAGCAGTTCGTCCGCATCTGGAAGCTCACCGGGCAGTTCGAGAGCCTCGTCGAGCAGTTCGTGCGGGACCGGCTGACGGTGCGCGCGGCGAAGAAGCAGGGCGTGCGCATCGCTCCCGAGGAGATCCAGGAGCGCGCCGACCGCTACCGCCGGCTGAGGGGCCTGCACCGGGCCGCCGACACCAACCGCTACCTCGACCACCTCGGCGTCAGCCTCGACGAGTTCGAGTCGTTCGTCACCGACGACCTGTACCTGGAAAAGATGATGGAGCGGGTGTGCAGCCCGCAGGCGGTCGAGCGCTACTTCGCGGCCCATTCCCCTCGCTTCGACGCGATCGAGGTGAGCCACATCGTCCTCGACGCCGAAGGCAAGGCGAAGGAGATGATGTCGGTGCTGCGGGAGGATCCGGAGTCGTTCGCCGAGATGGCGCGCGAGCACTCCATCGCCGGCACGCGCGCCTCCGGCGGCGTGATCGGCAGGGTGCTGCGCGGCGCGCTGAAGACCGACGTCGAGGCCAAGGTCTTCAACGCCGCGGTCGGCGACGTGCTCGGGCCGTTCCTGTCCGGCGACCGGTCGTTCTACGAGATCTTCATGGTGACGGCGAAGCACCCGGCCACGCTGGACGAGGACACCGCGGCGGAGATCCGCCGCCTGTTGCGCGAGGAGTGGCTCGCGGCGCGGGCACAGGAACACGTGATCGAAGCGCGCTAGGGGCGGCCAGTGAGCACGCCTCCGAACCCGGCCGCGCTCGCCGACTTCCTCGCCGCGGTCGAGATCCTGTCGCCGTTCGCCCGCCCCGAGCTCGAGGCCCTGGCGCGGCAGGCCCAGTCGCGCTTCTACGCCTTCGGCGAGACCGTCTGCAACGCCGGCGAGGCGGCCGAGGGCCTGTGGGTGGTCCGGTCGGGCTCGGTGCGCGTCTTCACCGAGGAGCGCGGCAAGGAGATCAGCATGGGCGTGCGCCGCGAGCGCGCCGTGTTCGCGGAGATCGCGATGCTGCGCGAGCACCGGCACGAGTCGTCGGTGCGCGCCTCGGTCAAGTCCGAGCTCGTGTTCATCCCGCGCGCCGCGCTCGCCGCGGCGCTCGCGCGCAACAGCGCCGCCGCCGGCTTCGTCACGAGCTACGTCGCGATCAACTCCGCCGGCGGCTTCGTCGCGCGCCTGTTCGACCTGCGCGGCAAGGTGGAGAAGAGCGAGCTCGAGGACTTCGTCCGCAGCGTCGGCGTCAAGCGCGTCGGCGCCGGCAAGGAGATCCTGAAGCAGGACTCGCGCGACGACCGGCGGCTGTACGTCGTGCGCCACGGCGAAGTGCGCATCGTGCGCAGCGAGGAGGGCGCGGAGTACCCGCTCGCGACCCTGCGGCAGGGCGAGATCTTCGGCGAGAAGGCCTGCGTGATGCGCCAGGAGCAGGGCGCGTCGGTCATCGCGACCACCGACGCGACGCTGCTCGTCATCCCCGAGAAGACGGTGCACCTCATCCTGGCGCGCAACCCGAAGCTGCGCGAGGTGCTCGACGAGCGCATCCGGTTCCTCGCGCGCGAGCTCGAGCGCCAGAAGCGGCTCGCGGAGCGGCGCCTGCTCCCGGTCAAGCTCGACCTGCAATCCGAGCCGCAGCTCGGGGAGAACGTCCTCAAGCGCTTCACGCTCGTCGAGCAGGCCGAGGAGATGGACTGCGGCGCCGCCTGCCTGGCGATGGTCTGCCGGCAGCACGGCATCGGCATGACGCTCGGCAAGCTGCGCGAGCTGTGCAACGTCACCGCCCAGGGCGCGACGCTCGACAGCCTGGCGCGCGCGGCCGAGTCGCTCGGCTTCACCGCGCGCGGGATGCAGTGCACGTTCGAGGCGCTGCGCGGCTTCGAGCTGCCGCTCATCGTGCACTGGGAGGGCTACCACTACGTCGTCGTGTACGGCATCTCCAAGCGGCTCGTCTGGGTCGCCGACCCGGCGATCGGGTTCCGCAAGCTGAGCGTGGAGGAGTTCGAGCGCGGCTGGAGCGGCACCTGCCTCGCCTGCACGCCCGGGCGCAACCTCGCCGAGCTCGAGGCCTCGCGGTCGCCCTGGCTGCGCTTCGCCGGGTACCTCAAGCCGTACCGGAAGATCCTCGCGCACCTCTTCCTCGCGACCTTCGTGATCCAGGTGCTCGGCATCGTGCCGCCGGTGATCATCCAGAACGTGCTGGACGGGGTGATCGTCCACCAGAACACCAACCTCCTGCACCTGCTGGTCGTCGGCCTGGTGGTGTCGAGCCTCTTCACCCAGATCATCTCGACCATCCGGGCGTTCCTCGCGAACTTCATGGTGCGCAACATGGACTTCGCGATGATGTCGCAGTTCCTCAAGCACACCCTGTCGCTGCCGCTCGCGTTCTTCGCCAGCCGCAAGACCGGCGACGTCTTCGCGCGCTTCCAGGAAAACCAGACCATCCGCGCGTTCCTGACCGAGTCCACCGTGACCACGGTGCTCAACCTGCTGATGGTCTTCATCTACTTCACCATCATGTTCCTGTACAACGTGAAGCTCACCCTGCTGCTCGCCGCGTTCGTCGTCCCGATCGTCGCGCTGACGGTGGCGGCGACGCCGCGGATCAAGCACTACGCGCGCGAGGCGTTCACCGCGTCCACCGACGCCAAGGCGTTCCTGATGGAGGCGCTCGGGGGCGCGGAGACGGTGAAGGGCATGGGGATCGAGCGGCCGATCCGCCTGCGCTGGGAGAAGAAGTACGCGCGCGCGCTCGAGGTCCAGTACCGCGGCCAGCAGTTCAACATCCTGGTCGGGGCCGGCAGCCAGCTGCTGAACGCCGCCACGACGATCGCGATCCTGTGGGTCGGCACCAACCTGGTGCTCGCGCACGAGCTGACGATCGGGCAGCTGATCGCGTTCAACGCCCTGATGGGCAGCGTGCTCGCGCCGCTGATGGGGCTGGTGGGGATGTGGAACCTGCTGAACGACGCCAGCGTGGCCATGGAGCGGCTCGGCGACGTGCTCGACCTCGAGCCGGAGCAGAAGCCGGAGGCGCTCGCCGCGCGCATCGTGCTGCCGGAGCTGCGCGGCGAGATCAAGCTCGACGGGGTGTACTTCCGCTACGGCGGGAGCGAGACGCCCTACGTGCTCGAGAACCTCAGCTTCGAGGTGAAGCCGGGCGAGCTCATCGCGATCGTGGGCCGCAGCGGCTCGGGCAAGACCACGCTCGCCAAGCTGCTGGTCGGGTTCTACGCGCCCACCGACGGCAAGCTGACGGTGGACGGGTACGGGATGGGCGTGATCGACAAGGAGTACTACCGCGCCCAGGTCGGGTACGTGATGCAGTCGAACCTGCTCTTCTCCGGCACGATCGCCGAGAACATCGCGAGCGGCCACGAGAGCCCCGACCGGCGGCGCGTCGAGGAGGTGGCGAAGATGGCCGACGCGCACGCCTTCATCGCCCGGATGCCGCTCGGCTACGACCAGGTCGTGGGCGAGCGCGGCGTCGGGCTGTCGGGCGGGCAGATCCAGCGGCTGTGCATCGCGCGCGCCCTCTACCACGACCCGAAGCTGCTGGTCTTCGACGAGGCGACCTCGGCGCTCGACACGCAGTCGGAGAGCAACATCCTCGCCAACATGCACGACATCCTGAAGGGGCGCACCGCGGTGGTCATCGCGCACCGGCTGAGCACGATCATGCGGGCGGACAAGATCCTGGTCCTGTACCAGGGCGCGATCGTCGAGCAGGGCCGGCACGCGGAGCTGCTCGAGCGCAAGGGCATGTACTACCAGCTCGTCCACAACCAGTTGAGCGCCGCGGCATGAAGATCCTCGACCAGACCGAATGCGGCAGTTCCGCGGTGTCCTACGGCGCGCTGATCGAGCGCATCGAGATCCTGCGCTCCACCCTGCGCTGGTCGACGCAGCTCGAGCGGGCGGAGATCGAGCGGCTGCTGCGCCAGTCGAACGCGCTGCGCGACGAGGTGATGCGCCTCTCGTCGCAGGAGCGCTTCGTCGCGGCGGCGGCGGCGCGGCCGGACGCGCCGGCGCGCACGGGCGGGGAGCGCCGGCAGCGGCTCCTCGAGCGCAGCTTCGTGTTCGAGGGCGCGTTCGGGGACAACCCGCAGCTCCTCGAGGCCCTCGAGATCGCGGAGAAGGCCGCCCCCACCGACCTGCCGGTGCTGATCGACGGCGAGAGCGGCACCGGCAAGGAGCTGATGGCGAAGGTGATCCATTCCAACGGCGCGCGCGCCGACCGGCCGTACATCTCGGTCAACTGCGGCGCGATTCCCGACAACCTGCTCGAGTCGGAGCTCTTCGGCCACCGCCGCGGCGCGTTCACCGGCGCGGCGCAGGACCGCAAGGGCAAGTTCGAGGCCGCGCACGGGGGCACGATCTTCCTCGACGAGATCGGCGAGCTGCCGCTGCCGGGGCAGGTGAAGCTGCTGCGCGTGCTCGAGTCGCGCGAGATCCAGCGGGTGGGCTCGGACGAGCCGACCGCGGTCGACGCCCGCATCGTCGCCGCCACCAACAAGAACCTGCGCCGGCTGTGCGACGAGGGCCGGTTCCGCGAGGACCTCTACTATCGGTTGAGCGTCATTCACGTGACGCTCCCGCCGCTGCGCAGCCGCCGCGACGAGATCCCGCTGCTGCTCGAGTTCTTCGGCACCGAGGCGGCGGAGGCGCTCAAGCGCCGGCCGCTGCGGCTCGCGCCGGCGCTGCGCGAGTTCCTGCTCGGCTACGCCTATCCCGGGAACATCCGCGAGCTGCGCAACCTCGTCTACCGGCTCTCGTGCCTCGCCGGCGACACCGCGGGCCTGGAGCACCTGCCCCCCGAGGTCCGGGCTGCGGCGCCCGCGCCGGCGAGCGCGGCGCAGGGGGTGCCGGAGACCGCCGCAGCGGCAGTGGCGACGGCGACCTCGCTCGTCGATGCGAAGCGCGCGGCGAGCGACGAGGCCGAGCGCGCCTTCCTCGAGCGCGGCCTGCGCGCGGTCGGCGGCACCGTCACCGAGCTGGCGCGCCGGTGCGACATGAACCGCTCCCACCTGCAGGTGCTGCTGAAGAAGCACGGCATCCGCTCGCGCGACTTCCGCGGCCAGCAGCCGGCGCCGGGCGACACGCCGAGCTGACGCCGCCTCACAGGGCGGGGTTGAGCAGCGTGCGCTCGCCCAGCGTGTCTTCGGCGCGCACCACGATTGCGGAGATGTTGTCGTTGCCGCCGCGTGCGAGCGCCAGTTCGACGAGCGCAGCGGCCGCACGGGCGCAATCGCCGCGCACGAGCGCGCCCGCGATCTCCCGGTCGCTCACCGCGTCGCTGAGGCCGTCACTGCAGAGGAGGAACATGTCCCCGTCGTACGCCGTCACCGTGGCGCATTCCGGGTCGAGCGCGTCGACCGCGCCGACGGCGCGCGTGACGGCGGATGCGAACGGACCGGGCGCGCCGCACGCGCCCGCGAGGCGATGGTCGCGCGTGAGCAGGCGCAGGCGCGCGCCCCGGCACAGGTAGAGCCGGCTGTCTCCGGCCCACAGGCAGCCGCAGGCGCCGCCGCACGCCGCCAGCACCACGACCGTGCTGCCGATCACCGGCACGTTGCGGATCGCCGCCTCGCGTCGCAACCGCTGGTTGGCAGCGTGCAGCCGCTCCCGCGCGCCCGCGACGAGCGGCGCGAGGCTCGCGGCCGGGCGGACTTCGTCCAGGGCCGCGATCACGGTGCGGCTCGCGTAGTCGCCGACGGCGTGTCCGCCCATGCCGTCGGCGACCGCCCAGAGCCCGCGCTCCGGCCGGGCGAGGCAGGCGTCCTCGTTCACGCTGCGGACGAGGCCGGTGTGAGTGCAGGCGGCCGAGCGCCAGCGAAAGCGGCCGCCCGCGCCGGGGGAAGCCCCGCGCGCGGGGCGGCGCCATCGCATTGCAAGCTCCGTTGGCGCCTAGGGCCGGAAGTCCAGGCCGCCGTTCGCGAGCGAACTGATGACGACCGCGGTGATGTTCGCGCTCGGGCCCTGGTTGTCGATGTTGACGATCTGGTAGTGGTTCACCATCTCCTCGACCTGGTAGAGGTTGTTGTTGACGGTCTGGTAGATGTTGTTGATCTGCACGCCGCCGAATACCGGCGGGCTCGGCGGGAGCGGCAGCGCGAACGCGCCGTTCACCCACGAGAGGCCGCCGCGCACGACCGCCATCGCGGCGCGGTCGAGCGCCCGGTCGACGGGCAGGTCGGCGATGATGAGTTGAGCCATGACGTTTCTCCGATGTGAGGAGCGGTCGGCGCGGAGCGGGCGCCGCAACCCGGAGGATCGGGCTCCGGGCGCGGCGCTCTCCCCGTCGACCACCACCGCTCAGGCCTGTCCGATGTTCGCGATCGAGCCGAGCAGGTTGGCGAGGTTGATGTCCACGTCGGTGTAGATCTGGGGCATCGTCGGGACGTTCACCACGGTCTGCGGGCTGGCGAAGTTCAGAAGGCCGGCCTGCGAAGCGACGGGGCCGCCTTGATAGCCGAAGTTGAAACCGCCGCGCACCGCGGCGAGGTCCTTGCGCGACAGCTCTTTGCTGACTTCGAGGTCCTTGATCATCATGGCAGTTCTCCTAAAGAGGTTGAGTGAGGTTCCGGTTCGGTTTCGAGCGGTGTTTCGGTGCTCGCGGACCTCTACAGCACGGGGTGTGCCAGGCGCGCGCGGCGCACCGATCGCGGTGTAACTGCCTGTCGAGGAAGGGTTTGTCGCGCGCACGGGATTGCGTAGACGCGCGCCGCCGCGTGCGCTGCGGTGGGCCGGGGCCAACACGCGGCGCGGGCCTGTTGGCCGGCGCCGAACAGGCTAGGTCGCGCGCGGGCGCTTCGCCGCCGCCTTCGCTTGCGCGACCTGGAATGCGCGAAAGCGGTCGCGCACGGCAGCCGCCTCCGCCGCGGTCCAGCGACGAAACCCGGCCCCCTGCGTCATGCCGAGCTCCCCGGCGGCGACCTTCGCTTCGAGATAGGGGTGCGCGACCGGCGTGCGGTCGAGGTGCGGCATCAGGACGCGGTGGATGTCGAGCGTGAGCCCGAGGCCGACGAGGTCGGACTGCTCGAGCGGACCGAGCACCGCGAGGCGCGCGCCGAACCCCTCGCGCACCACCCGATCGAGCGTCTCCGCGTCGCACACGCCATCGGCGACCAGCGCGATCGCCTCGCGCTTGAGCGCGTGCTGGAGCCGGTTGCCGATGAAGCCGGGGATGTCGCGCCGCACGTGCACCGGCGACATGCCGGCCGCGTGCAGCAGCTCGATCGTGCGCGCGACGAGCTCGGGGCGAGTCGCCTCGGCCTGGACGACCTCCACCAGGCGCACCGCGTACGGCGGGTTCCAGAAATGCGCCCCGAGCACGCGCGCGCGGTCACGCACGCGCGCGGCGATCGCGCCGATCGGGATCGCGGAGGTGTTGCTCGCCAGGATCGCCTGCGGCGGCGCGAGCCGGTCGAGCGCCTCGAAGAGCGACTGCTTGACCTCGAGCCGCTCCGCGACGGCTTCGAATACGAACACGGCGTCCACCACCGCCGCGGCGAGGTCGGCCGTCGGCGCGATGCGGTCGATCGCGCCGTGGTCCAGATCGAGCAACTCGAGGATCGCGCCCACTCTCGGGCGCAGCGACGCGAGCGCCGCCGGGTCCGGGTCGTAGACCGCGACCGGGTGTCCCGCGGAGGCGAAGAGCTGCGCGATCGCGTGGCCCATCAGCCCCGCGCCGGCCACCGCGATCCGCGCGCGGCCCATCCGGCGGCGCTCAGTCCAGGTGGATGCCGGCCGCGCGCAGGTTCGTCAGCGCGACCTTCTGGTCCTCGCGGATGAAAGCGGCGAACTGCTCGAGCGAGTTCGGCGCCGCGTCGATCGCCTGGACCGCGAGCCATTTCTCGCGGAAAGCCGGGTCGCCGAGGATCTTCCCGATCTCCGCGTTCAGGCGGCGCGCCACGTCGTCCGGCACCGCCTTCTGCGCGAACACGCCGAGCCACGCGCGCACGACGAAGGGGTAGCCGAGCTCGTCGAGCGTCGGCACGTCCGGCATGTGCGTCGAGCGCTTACTGGCGACGATCGCCAGCGGCTTGAGCTTGCCCGCCTTCACCAGCGGCAGCGCCGCACCGACCGCGAACAGCGAGACGCCGACTTCGCCCGCCGCCACCGCGTTCATGGCCGGCCCGGCACCCTTGTACGGAACGTGCACGATCTTCGCCCTGGCGTTGTTGTTGAGCCAGTCGACGTAGAGGTGGCCCATGCTGCCCGGGCCGAACGAGCTCCAGGTGACCGTGCCAGGATTCCGGCGCGACAGCTCCAGCATCTCCTTGAACGAGCCCGCCGGCAGGCCGGCGTTGGCGACGATCACCTGCTCGATGACGCCCACGTTGGCGATCGGGTACAGGTCGCGCTCCGGGTCGTACGGCAGCTTGGCGAAGAGCGCCGGGTTGAAGGTGATCGCGTCGTTGTTCGTGAGGCAGAGCGTGTAGCCGTCGGGCGCCGCCTTCGCGCACGCCTCCATGCCGATGATCGCGTTCGCGCCCGGTCGGTTCTCCACCACGACCTGCTGTCCGAGCGCTTGGGTGAGCGGCTGGCTGAGCGCGCGCGCAATCGTGTCGGTGGCGCCGCCGGGCGGGAAGGTGACGATGACGCGCACCGGCTTGCTCGGATAGGCCTGCGCGTGCGCGAGCGGGGCGGCGAGGGCGGCGAGCGCCGCCGCGCAAAATGTCAGAGTGGTTCTCAGCATGGGCTTCTCCTATGCGGCCGTGTAGCCGCCGTCGACGTACATGACCTGTCCGGTGCAGAAATCCGACGCCCGCGAGACGAGATAGATCAGCATCCCGATGAGGTCCTCGGGCTCGCCGAGCCGGCCGAGCGGCGTGCGCGACACCGAGCGCGCGCGCGCGGCCTTGGCCGCATCGTCGTCGCCGAACATCCACGCCGTGAGCTTCGAGCGGAACACGGTGGGCGCGATCGCGTTGACGCAGATGCCGTGCGGACCCCACTCGGTCGCCAGCACCCGGGTGAGCGCGTCGGTCGCGCCCTTGGCGGTGCAGTAGGCGGAATAGCCGTAGGCGTTGCCGAGCCGCCCGCGCACCGACGACAGGAACACGACCTTGCCGCGCACGCGGTTGGCGACGAAGTACGGTCCGAGCGCCTTCGCCATCAGCCAGGCGCCGCGCACGTTCGCGTCCATGACGCCCTGCCAGTCCCCCTCCGCGAGGCTCTCGATGCGCGCAACCTTGTTCATGCCGGAGGCGACCACCAGGATGTCGGCGCGGCCGTGCGCCTCGAGCGCGGCGCCCAGAATCAGCGCTGCGTCCTCGGCCGAGTCGGGCCGGCGCGCGACCACCGCCACGGCGCCGCCCACCGCGCGGACCTCCTGCGCGACTGCCTCCGCGCCGGCGCGGTCCCCGGAGGCGAGCAGGAGCTTCGCGCCGAGCGCGCCGAGCGCGATCGCGCACGCGCGCCCGAACGCGCCCGACGCGCCGGTGACGATCGCGACCTTGCCGGCGACGTCGAAGAGGCGCGCCGGTTCG
Source organism: Betaproteobacteria bacterium (assembly GCA_019137045.1). Taxonomy (GTDB): domain Bacteria; phylum Pseudomonadota; class Gammaproteobacteria; order Burkholderiales; family SG8-39; genus JAGVSZ01. The sequence continues at coordinate 19,162 of JAGVSZ010000456.1, read as the reverse complement.
CGGAGCGCGGCGCCGGTCATCGCGCGCCTCCGCCCGCGGCCATCACCACGAGCAGCGTCGCCGGGCGGTTGGTCCGATTCTCCAGCGTGCGTTCCTCGTGCGCCTCGATGCAGCACGAGTCGAAGGTGCGCAGGACAGTTTCCTCGCGCGCGGTGGCGACCGCGATCTCGCCGTCGAGCACGACGTAGACGCGCTCGTGCGGCGCGGCGCCCCGGCTCGCGCCGCCGGCGGGAAGCACGTGCGACAGCCCGCACCAGAACGCGCCGACGCGGGTCGCGTCCCGCCCCTGGAGCAGCAGCGACGCGACGCCGTGATGGTTGGGCGCCTCGTAGGGGAGTGCCGCGGCGAAGCGGGTGACCTGCATGCCCCTAACCCCCGATGCGGAAGGTCTGCGCGGGATCGATCACCGCGACCACGCGCACGCCGCAGCCTTCGCCCTGCGGCCAACGCCAGGGGAAGGCCATGAACGTGCAGCGCCTGCCGGTCACCCTGTCGAGGTCGCCGCCCACGTTCTCGATCCCGGGGATGCCGTTCGACATCAGGATCTTGTGCGCCGGCTCCCAGAGCGGGAAGTCGGCCAGTACGTCGCGGCCGGTCGCCGCCCTGTACTCGGCGGCGAGGTGCGGCATCGTGGGCCCCGGCCCGTGCGGCACCATGTACGTGCCGAGCGGGTGGTCGAGCGCTTGAACGTCGATGCCGACCATCTTCACCTTCCTCGCGACCAGCCACTCCGCGGCCTCCTTGTACAGCCCCGGCGAGTACGCGTAGTAGTCCTCGTTGTCGCCGAACAGGCGATGGGTGCCGGTGTTGATCATCACGATGTCGTCGGGCTCGATGCGCGGCACGGCGCGTTCCAGGTCGTCGGCGGTGATCACCTCCCACCTGCCCTTCGGGATCGACACCGCAACCCCGGTGCCGAAGAAGCGCCACAAGTCGTAGCCGGTGATGGTCGGGGTGTTCTCGAGCACGTGGATCGGCGCGTCCATGTGGGTGCCGCGATGCATGATGAACTCGGCCTGCTGGGTGTGCACGCCATGCTTCGCGTGGTATTCGATCGACGTGATCTGCAGGCTGCGGGACGGCCCGGTGCCGCCGCCGGGCCACTGCGGCATGCCGTGGCCCCAGCGGTGGCTGAGGTCGAAGAACTGGAGCGCCGCGGCCGCGGCGGCGTCGGCGGCGCGCGTCGGCGCGAGCTCAGGCGGCGAGGCGATATTCACCGGTCGGGTCCTTGATGGCGACGAGACGGACGACGCACGCATCGCCTTCGGTCCAGCGCCAGGGACAGGCGTGCAGGGTGCAGCGCGCGCCGGCGACCGCCGCGACCTCGCCGCCCACGTTCTCGATCGTCGGGATGCCGGCGCCGAGCAGGGTGCGGTGCGCCGGATTCCAGTCCGGGAAGTCGGCAGCCGCGGCACGCCCGGTGGCGGCCTCGTACCGGCGCGCGAGGTCCTTGATCTGCGGCCCGTTGCGGTGCTGGCCGAGCGAGGTCGCGAGCGGGTGGTCGATCGTCGCCGTGTCCAGGCCGACGAGCCGCGCGCGACGCGCCACGAGCCACTCCGCCGCGTCGCGTGCGAGACCGGGCGCGTGGCCGAAGTACTCCTGACTGTCGGCGTACCGCGCGTGCCAGCCGGTGGCGATGACGACGATGTCGCCGGGGCGTACCGCCGGACGGGCCTGCTCGAGGTCGGCCGCCGTGACCAGGCCCCACTCACCCTTCGGCACGGACAGCACCACGCCGTTGCCGAAGAAGTGCTCGAGCGGCAGGCGCCCCACCGTCTGCGCGCCGGCCACCAGGTGGATCGGCGCGTTGACGTGCGTCGAGGTGTGCATCACCGTGCAGATCTTCTGCGTCATCGCGCCGCTCTTCGCGTGGTAGGCGATGCGCTCGATGCGCAGATCGTCGTAGCCCGGGTGGATCGGGGTGTAGTAGCCCCACGGGTGGCTCAGGTCGTAGAACTCGAGCCCGGTCGCTGGATCGGTGATGCAGGCCATGCCGCCTCCGCCGCTGGTCGGGCAGAATTGGAGCAAGTCCGGGGCGCGGGCTCAAACGGGATTTCGTCATGAACCTAGCAGTCAATCCGATGAATCTCACGCTCCGCCAGCTGCGCGCCTTCAGCGCGGTGGCGAGCCTCGGCGGATTCACTGCGGCCGCGCGGCAGCTGCATCTCACGCAGTCGGCGCTGAGCGCGCTCGTGAAGGATCTCGAGACCGCGCTCGGCGTGCGCTTGCTCGATCGCAGTACCCGCGAGGTGGCGCTGACGCGCGCGGGCCGGGAGTTCCTGCCGCTCGCCGAGCGCGTGCTGCAGGACATCCGCGACGCCGCGACGCACGTCACCGACCTTGCGCACGGAACGCGCGGAATCGTACGCGTCGCCGCCCTCGAGCTGACCTCCTGCGCCCTGCTGCCGCCGATCATCGCCGCGTTCCGGAAGGAGGCGCCGGGGCTCGAGGTGCGCCTCACCGATGCAGTGCTCGAGCAGATGCTCGCGAAGGTGCGCAGCGGCGAAGTCGACATCGGCATCGGTCCGGAGCCCGCCCCAGACCCGGAGCTTGCGCGCATGCCGCTGCTCAGGGCGCCGTTCCTGCTCGTCTGCGCGCGCACGCATCCGCTCGCGCGCCGGCGCCGGGTGAAGTGGGCCGACCTGCGCGGCGAGCGTTTCATCACGATGATCCGCAACTTCCGCGCGGCAGTGATGAACGAGCCGCACGGCTGGCCGCGCGAGCTCGAGATCGCGCCGGCGGCGGAGGTGGCGTTGATCACCACCGCGCTCGGGATGGCGGCCGCCGGCCTCGGCGTGACCGCCTGCCCCACCTACGCGGCGCCGCTCGTGCGGGGGTTCGACCTCGCGATGCGACCGCTCGGCGAGCCGGTCGTGACCGCCGAGCTGCACGTCTTCACCCGGAGGGGGCGGACCCTGCCGCCCGGCGCGGAGCGGTTCCTCGGGTTCATGCGCCGGCACCTCGCGCGCCGGATGCCGGGCGCGGTGGTCGCGGGCGAATGAGGGGCGGGCCGTTGCGCCCGCCGGAATCGGCGCTTCGCGCCGTCCCGGCATCCGGAGTTCGCGGCGCCGGTGCGCAGGCCTTCGATTGATCCCCGGCGCGCCGCTGGAATAAATTGCGCCCCGGCCCCGTTAGCGGCCAGCCGGTGAGGCCGCGCCGAGCACGTTTCCCGCGGTCGACCGCCGTCGAAATCGACCCAATTGATGAGAGGAGACGCCCAGTGAAACGCACAAGCATCGCGACGGCCGCCGCGCTGGCGCTTGCCGGCCTCGGCGCCGGCTGCACGACCGGCATGTCGGGTCACGAGCCGATGAGCTTTTTCGTGACGAGCACCGGCACGGGCAAGGGCGGGGACCTCGGCGGGCTGGCGGGCGCCGACGCGCACTGCCAGTCGCTCGCGCAGGCGGCGGGCTCGAAGTACACCACCTGGCGCGCGTACCTGAGCACGCAGGCGCCCAAGCTCAACGATCCGGGCTTCGTGCATGCGCGCGACCGCATCGGCAAGGGCCCCTGGTACAACGCGAAGGGCGTGCGGGTCGCGTGGGACGTCGACGACCTGCATTCGGCCGGCAGCAACCTGACCAAGGAGACCGCGCTGGACGAGAAGGGCGCGCTGGTCAACGGGCGGACCGAGAAGCCGAACAAGCACGACATGCTGACCGGCTCCCGACCCGACGGCACGGCTTTCCCGGGCGCCCCGTTTCCCGACATGACCTGCGGGAACTGGACCAAGGGCGGCAACGACGGTGCCGCAATGACGGGGCATCACGACCGTGTGGGCCCGATCGCCGCGCCCTGGGCTACTTCCTGGAATTCCGCCCACCCGACCCTCGGCTGCAGCCTGGAGCGGATTCGTCCCACCGGCGGCGACGCGCTCTTCTACTGCTTCGCCGCGCAGTAGCGGAGGAAGCCCTTTCGCGCGGCGCGCCCCGGCGCGCCGCATTCATTCTGGCCCCGCGGCGTCCGCGCCGGCACGCCCGGCTCCGATCGTGCGGTTGAGGACCGCGGCCCGCTCTTCGCGCGGAAGCCCGCAGCCCGGGCGCCCATGCGGGCACCCTTCCCGGGCCGCGAATTCGACCGCAAGGCGCGGAGTGCCGCTCGACCCGGCCCGCCCTAAACTGTGCCCATCGATCGACGCAGGCTGGAAGTGGGCGACCGGATGAACATGACCACCCGCAATGGAATGCGCGCGGCGGCGACCGTGAGCGACCCGCGCTGGGCCGCCGTAGTGAAGCGCGACCGCGCGGCGGACGGCGGCTTCTTCTACTCGGTCCGGACGACCGGGGTCTACTGCCGACCTTCCTGCGGCGCGCGCACGCCGAAGCCGGAGAATGTCGCCTTTCACCGCACCGCGGCCGACGCGCAGCGCGCCGGGTTCCGCCCCTGCAAGCGCTGCAAGCCGGACGTACCGGCGGCGGCGCACGCGCAGGCGGCGAAGGTGGCGGAGCTGTGCCGCTTCATCGAGCGCGCCGAGCAGCCGCCGACGCTGGCGGCGTTGGCCGCACGCGCCGGACTGAGCGCCTACCACCTCCATCGCGTCTTCAAGGCGGTCACCGGCGTGACGCCGCGCGCCTACGCCGCGGCGCACCGCGCGCGGCGGCTGCGCGACGCGCTCGGCCGCAGCGATACGGTGACCGCGGCGATCTACGACGCCGGCTACAACGCGCAGAGCCGCTTCTACGAGGAGTCCGGTAGGGTGCTCGGCATGACCCCGACCGCGTACCGCGCCGGCGGCGCCGACACCGACATCCGCTTCGCGGTCGGCGCGAGCTCGCTCGGCGCGATCCTGGTCGCGCGGAGCGACCGCGGCGTGTGCGCGATCCTCCTCGGCGACGATCCCGACCGGCTCGCGCGCGATCTGCAGGACCGCTTCCCGCGCGCGCGCCTGATCGGCGGCGACGCCGAGTTCGAGCGCTGGGTCGCACAGGTGGTCGGGTTGGTGGAGGCGCCCGGGACCGGCCTCGGCCTGCCGCTCGACGTGCGCGGCACCGCGTTCCAGCAGCGCGTGTGGCAGGCGCTGCGCAGGATTCCCGCGGGCAAGACCGCGACCTATGCGCAGATCGCGCGGCGCATCGGCGCGCCGCGAACCCGCTCGCGATCGCGATCCCCTGCCATCGCGTCGTGCGCACCGACGGCGCGCTGGCGGGTTACCGCTGGGGCGTGGAGCGCAAGCGCGCGCTGCTCGAGCGCGAGGCGAAGGGCCGGGCTCGATGAATGCGCACCGCTTCCCCTAATCGAGCTTCGCCCCCGATGCCTTGACGATCCGGGCCCATTTCGCGAGCTCGCGCTCGATGTGGGCGGCGAACTCTTCCGGCGCGGTGCCCTTCAGCTCGACCCCGAGCGCGGCGAAGCGCGCCTCGACGTCGGGGCGGCGCACCACGTCGCGGATCTGGGCGGAGAGCCGGTCGACCGACTCCTTCGGCGTGCCCGCGCGCGTGACGACGCCGAACCACGGCGTCGCCTCGAACCCGGGGACGCCCGACTCGTCGACCGTCGGGATCTCGGGCGCCGCCTTGAGCCGCGTGCGCTCGGCCACTGCGAGCGCCCGCAGCTTCCCGGTGCGCACGTGCGGCAGGCTCGACGTGGTGTTGTCGAACATCACCTGCACGCGGCCGGCGAGGAGGTCGGCGATCGCGGGCGCGCTGCCCTTGTACGGCACGTGCACCACGTCGATCCCGGTCATCGACTTGAGCAGCTCCATCGCCAGGTGGCCGCTCGAACCGTTGCCCTGCGAGGCGTAGGTGATCTGCCCGGGGCGTGCGCGCGCGTCGTCGAGAAACGCCTTGAGCGAGCCCGCCGGCAGCGCCGGGTTCGCCACCAGCACCAGCGGCGCGACCGCCACCAGCGACACCGGCGCGAACACCGCGCCCGGGTCGTAGGGCATCTTCGAGTACAGCAGCTTGTTGAGCGCGATCGGCCCTGGCGGCCCGAGCAGGATGGTGTAGCCGTCCGGCGGCGCGGTGGCGACGATCTCGCCCCCGATCGAGCCGTTCGCCCCCGGGCGGTTCTCGATCACGAACGGCTGGCCGGTCGCCTTCGCGAGCTCGTCGCCGAGCACGCGCGCGAGCGTGTCCACCGTCCCGCCGGGCGGGTTCGTGAGCACGAACCGCACCGGCTTCGACGGGTAGGCCTGCGCGAGCGCGGCCGGCACGGAGCAGAGGGCGAGGGCGAGTGTGAGGATCAGGGTGGGAATCCGCATGGCAGTCGCTCCTTCTTCATTCTTCCGCATAGAGCGCCGCTGATCCCGCCGGCACCAGCCGCAGCTCGATCACCGCGCCGGTCAGGCTCGCCGACGCGTCCGAGATCAGGTGCAGCACCGTCGGCACCACCGCCTCCGGCGCCGAGATCCCCACCGAGGCGCGGTACATCGCGACCTCGTCCGCGGTCGCGACGTCGAGGAACACCGGCGTCGCGACCAGGCCCGGCGACAGCACGTTCGCGCGCACGCCGAACGCGCGCAGCTCCTGCGCCGCGCACTTCGTCAGCCCGATCAGCGCCCCCTTCGACGCCGCATAGGCCGAAGCGCCGGGCCAGCCCATGTTCACGAGCCCCGAGGTGAACGTGAGGAGGGCGCCCTTGCGCTGGCGCTTCATCACCGGCGCGACCTCGCGGATGCAGTGGAAGACGCCGTCGAGGTTGACGGCGACGTGGCGGCGCCACTCGGCGTCGGTGATCGCGTCCACCGGCGTGCGCCGCTGGATCGCGGCGGCGAGCACCGCGGCGTCGATCCGGCCGTGATCGCGAACGACTTCCGCGACCAGCATGCGCACTGCCTCGGGGTCGGCGACATCGACCTGCTTCGGAATCACGCGGGAAGTCGCGACGTCCGCGAGACGTGCAGCGTCAACGTCGACCGCGATCGCGGTCCCGCCCGCGGCCGCCACGGCGCGCGCCGTCGCGGCGCCGATCCCCGAGCCGCCGCCGGTGACGAGCACCACCGCGCCGGTGAAGTCGTAGACGACGCTCGTGGTCATCGCGGCGGCGCTCTTCCGGTCACGCGCTCGTACGCGCCCTCGGCGGCGCCTGGGGCCATCGGCACGATCGCCGCGACGTGCTCGTCGGGCCGCACCAGCACCATCGAGTCCGCCGGCGCGCCGAGCCGGGCGAAGAGCCGGTCACCGGGGTCGAGCAGCGCGCGGTCGCGCAGCCCGGAGTCGAGCGGCGCGTCCCAGCGCGACACCGCGTAGTGCGCCAGCGCGGGCGAGCCGTTGGCCGGGATCGCCGGCCGCCGCCGCGCGTCGGTGAAATGGAGCGCGACGAAGCGATCGCGAACGAGGTCGTGCAGCCGCATCTCGCGGCCGTCCGGCGCGTGCACGAGCGCATCGGGAATGCGGTCGCCGGCCTGGAGCGGCGGCTCGGTCGCCGATTTCACCAGCGACCAGCCGCCCGCGCCGTCGACGTCGAGCCGCACGCCGAGCAGCCCGCGCGTGTACGCGTTCGACCAGTTGTTGTCGGTCATCCCGCGCGCGGCGTCCATGCGCCGCGCCATGTAGGCGCGCGCCGCGTCGGCCATCTCGCCCGAGCCGTGGACGGCGAGCGGCTTCTGCTCGCGCTCGTAGCCGTCGAGGAGCGCCGCGTCGGCCCAGCCGCGCAGGACCCACGCGAGGCGCCACGGCAGGTTCGACGCGTCGAGCGCGCCGGTGTTCAGCCCGAGCGCCCACATCGGGGTGATGAGGTGCGCCGCGTCGCCCAGGAGAAACACGCGCCGGTCGCGCCAGCGGTTCGCGACGCGGTGGTGCGTGCGGTAGATGACCTTGTTGAGGATCTCGACCTTGCCGACCTCGCCGATGAACGCGAGCGCCTTGTCGCGCAGGCTCTCTGCGCTCGGCTCCTCCACGTCCGCGGGGAGCGGGAAGAGGAACCGCCAGCAGTGCGGGTGGCGCACGAGGACCATCCACTCCCTGGGGTCGGAGAAGTAGGAGAGGTACGGATAGTCGCGCCGGTTGGCCACGTCGAGGTCGACCGCGAGGTCGATCAGCGCGTAGCGCTCGTCCATCGACGCGCCCTCGACGGTGACGTCGAGCAGCTCGCGCACCGTGCTGCGCCCACCGTCGCAGCCGAGCACCCAGCTCGCATCGAACTCGCCGCCGCCGGCGAAGCGCAGGCGCACGCCCGCGTCGGACTGCTCGAAGCCGGTCAGGCGGTGCCCGAGCCGGATCTCGCCGCCGCGCGCGCGCACCGCGGCGCCGAGGATCGGCTCCATGTGGTGCTGCGGCAGGTTGATCACGAACGGATAGCGCGTCTCCGCGCCCAGCACGTGCATGCGCAGCGGGAACGGGCGGGCGCCGGTGGCGCGCTCGATCTCGCCGATCTCGTCCACCCGCAGCGCCTTCTCCAGGATCGCTTCGGCGGCGCCGTAGCGCTGCCAGATCTCGAGGGTGCGCGAGAGCGTCGTCCCCGCCTTGGTGTCGAGCGATAGGCTCGCGTCGTCCTCGAAGACGACGCACGGGATGCCGTGGAACGCGAGCCCGAGCGCCGCGGTCAGCCCGACCGGCCCCGCGCCGACGATCGCGACGGGCCGGTCGAGCCGGAGCGGGGACGCCATGTGCGCGCCGCGCTACGGCCGGATCGGGTCCTTGGGCAGGAACCCCTCGACCATCACGTCATCGACGGTACGCTTCGCGCCCTGCACCTCGACGTTGGCGTTGATGAAGTCGACCGTGCGCTTCATGCGCGCGCGGTTCATCGCGCCCAGGCCGGCCTTCTCGACGTCGGGCACGACCGCGAGGTGGCGCACGATCTTGACCTCCTCGACGATGATCTGCGGGTCGAGCGCCTTGAGCACCTGGCCCTGGATCTTCGCCGCCTCCTCCGGGTTCGCGAGCGCGTCCTTCCACCCGCGCAGCGCGGCGCGCACGAACCCGCGCACCGCCTCCGGGTTCTGCTTGAGGAACTCCTCGCGCACGCCGATCGAGTTGGAGTAGATGTCCAGGCCGTGGTCGCCGAGCAGGAAGCACTTCGGCTCGGCGTCCTTCACCGCGCGCCGGATCGAAGGCTCGCTCATCACGAAGAGGTCGATTGCCTGCACCTTGCGCGCGATGAGCATCGGCACCCGCGCCGGCGGGTCGATGTTCACCACACGCAGCGTGGAGCTGTCGAGCCCGTGCATCTTCATGAACGCCATGTGTATGCGCGGCACGAAGGAGGCCGAGCTCGACCCGAACTCCAGGCCGACCATGTCCTTCGGCGCCGTCACGTTCGCGCCCGGGTTGAGCGAGAAGACGCAGTAAGGCGGCTTCTGGTAGTTGACCGCGACGATCTTCACCGACAGCGCCGCGGCGCCGCCCGCAACCAGGCTCGGCACGTCGATGAAGCCGAACTCCGAGGCGCCGGACTCGACCGCCTTGATCGCGTCCGCGGTGCCCTTGGACGGGACGATCGTGACGTTGAGCTTCTCCTCCTTGAAGTAGCCCTTGCCCACGGCCACGTACCAGGGCGCGTGGCGCCCGAGCGCGATGAAGTCGAGCGTGAACTTGACGTCGCGCTCCTGCGCGAACGCCGGCGCGGTCGCGGCCGCGGCCAGCCCGAGCACTGCGACTGTGCGAATGAAGCTCATGCGATCCTCCTCCTGGGTGGAACTGCGCTTGCCTCGTGTACGTCCGATCCCTCGATGATGCGCTTGCGCAGGGCCTCGAGGTGGCCCTGCATCGCCGCGCGCGCGCCGCGCGCGTCGCGCGCGGCGATCGCGTCGAGCACCGCCTCGTGCTCGCGCTGGGTGAGGGCGAGCCCGTCGGCCTGCCAGATGCGCAGGCCCCAGATCAGGATCGAGCGCTCGTGCAGCGGACGCTGGGCGTCGACCAGGATGCGGTTGTCCGCGGCCTCGGCCACCGCGTTGTGGAACGCGCGGTCGAAGGCCATGAAGCGGCCGCGCTGGCGCTGGTCGACGAGCTTCGCCGACTCGCCGAGCAGCCGCTTCATCGCCCGCACCTCCGCGTTCCCCGCACGTTCGGCCGCGAGCGCCGCGATGTTCGGCTCGACCGCCCCGCGCGCTTCCAGCAGGTCGAGCACCTCGTCGAGCGAGCCGCGCCCGATCACGATGCCCTTGCGCGGGATGATCTCGAGCAGCCCTTCGGCCATGAGGCGGTGCACCGCCTGGTGTACCGGCATGCGGCCCATGCCGAGCCGCTCGCACAGCGCCGCCTCGTTCAGGAACTCGCCCGGCTTGAGGTCGAGCGCGAGGATGCGCTCCTTGATCGACGCGTACGCGATCTCGTGGAGCGAGGGGGCGGCGCGCTGCAGCACCTGGGGCTTGGCCATGCCTCCCAGCCTGTGGTATATCAGCTGATATCACTGTAGCATGGCGCGGTGTGCGGAAACAAGCAGCGCGACGGGATGAGCGCGGGGTCGAGATGAGCTTCGGCGTGCTCGAGGGCGTGCGCAAGGAGTTCCTGCGGCCCGGCCGCAGCGTCCCGCTGGCGGCGATCGAGGAGGCCTCGTTCGCCTTCGAGAAGGGCGAACTCGTCTCCCTCCTCGGTCCAAGCGGGTGCGGCAAGACCACGCTGCTGCGCATCATCGCCGGGCTGATCGCGAAGACCGGCGGCTCGGTGCGCATCCGCGGCGAGGAAGTCGACGCGCCGCATCCCGACTTCGGTTTCGTGTTCCAGACGCCGAACCTGATGCCGTGGCGCAACGTCCTCGAGAACGTGCTCTTCCCGATGGAGATCCTGCGCCGCAGCGATGGCGCCGCGAAGCGCCGCGCGCTCGCCCTGCTCGAGATGACCGGCCTCGCCGAGTTCGAGCTGGCGCGTCCGCACCAGCTCTCCGGCGGCATGCAGCAGCGCGTCGCGCTGTGCCGCGCGCTCGTCCACGAGCCCGCACTGCTGCTGATGGACGAGCCGTTCGGCGCCCTCGACGAGCTGACGCGCATGGAGATGAACGACCTGTTGCTCGACATCCGCGCGCGCACGCAGGCGACGGTGGTGTTCGTCACCCACTCGATCGCGGAGGCGGTCTACCTCTCCGACCAGGTGCTGGTGTTCAGCCGGCGGCCGGCGCGCATCGTCGAGCAGATCCGCGTGAGCCTCCCGTACCCGCGCTCGGCCGCGACGCGCTACTCGGGCGCGTTCACCGCGCTCGAGCATCGCGCCAGCCGGGCGCTCGGCGTCCTCCGCGAACCCGCCCATGCGACCTGACCGCGCCGCCGGCGAGCGCTGGAAACGGGTCGTGTACCCGCCGCTCGGCATCGCTCTCGCGCTCGCGCTGTGGCACTGGATCTGCGTGCAGTTCAGCCTCTCGACCACGGTGCTGCCGAAGCCGGGCCTGGTGCTCGCCGCGGCGCTCGAGCGCCGCGACCTCATCGCCGCCGAGTTCTGGGTGACGCTGAAGGAGACGGTGTACGGGTTCGGCCTCGCGCTCGCGCTCGGGGTTCCGATCGCGGTGGCCATCACCGCCTCGAAGACGCTCAACCTGATGTTCTCGCCGATCCTGATCGCGCTGCAGTCGGTGCCGAAGGTCGCGCTCGCCCCGATCCTGCTGGTGTGGCTCGGGACCGGCATCGAGTCGAAGCTCGCGATCGCGTGGCTGGTGGCCTTCTTCCCGATCGTGGTGGACACCGCGGCGGGCCTGCAGTCCACGCCGCGCGAGCTGCTCGAGCTGGCGCGCAGCCTGCGCGCGTCGCGCTGGCAGGTGTTCTCGAAGGTGCAGTTCCCGGCCGCGCTGCCCTACATCGTGACCGGCTCGAAGGTGGCGGTGACGCTCGCGGTGATCGGCGCGGTGATCGGCGAGTTCGTGGGCTCGAGCGAGGGGCTCGGCTACCTGCTGCTGACCGCGACCTCGCAGATCGACTCGCCGCTCGCGTTCGCGGCGCTGTTCGCGCTCGCCGCGCTCGGGATCCTCGCCTACCTCGCCGTGGTAGCCGCCGAGCGGCTGCTCGAGCCGTGGCTGCCCCCCGCCGCCGACCGGCGCGATTGATTCGGGTAACGAAGGAGGAAACGCGATGACCAAGCCCGCCCCGCCTGCCGGCGCCCCGAACCTGGAGGAGATCCTGATCCAGAGCCGCGACGTGCCGTGGCGCGCGAAGTCGCTCAAGGGCGTCCACGAGAAGATGCTCTGGCGCGACGAGGCGACCGGCGCGTCGATCGCGCTCATCCGGTTCGACAAGGGCGCGGGCATCCCGAAGCCGCACGCGCACGCCGCCAACCAGTTCATGTACTGCCTCGAGGGCCGGTACGAGTACACCGCGACCAAGGTGACGCTGACGGCCGGGTGCTTCTACTGCAACCCGAAGGGCAACGTGCACGGGCCGACCGTCGCGCACGAGGACACGGTCGTGGTCGAGATGTACGACGGGCCGCACTACCCGCAGGTGCCCGACTGGTACACCGACCCGGCGGACGCGCGGTAGCCGATGGCCGCGTCCTGCGTTCCGGCCGCCGCGCTCGCCGGGTTCGTCGGGAGCCTCTTCGCGCGCCTGGGGGTGCCGGAGGAGGGCGCGCGGATCACCGCCGCGGCGCTCGTCGCGGCCGACCTCGAAGGCGTGCCCTCGCACGGCGTGATGCTCGTGCCGATGTACGTCGACCGGCTCGTCGCCGGCTCGGTGTCGAAGGCGGGCGCGGCGCGCGTCGCGCGCGACGACGGCCCGGCGGTGGTGCTCGACGCGGGGAATGCGCTCGGCCAGATCACTTCGCGCCAGGCGGTCGAGCTGCTGCGCGCGCGCGCGCGCGACCACGGCCTCGCGTCGGTCGCGGTGCGCAACGCGTTCCACTTCGGCGCGGCCGGCTACTGGGCGCGCATGCTCGCCGCCGACGGCCTGATCGGCGTCGCGACGTGCAACACGCGCCCGCTGATGCCGGCGCCCGGGGGCGCGGAGCGGGTGGTCGGCAACAACCCGCTCGCGATCGCGCTGCCGTGCGCGGGCGGCGCGCCCCTGGTGCTCGACATGGCGCTGAGCGCGACCGCGATGGGAAAGATCCGGCTCGCCGAAGCGGCGGGCGCGGCCATCCCGGAAGGCTGGGCGGTCGACGGCGACGGCCGGCCGACCACCGACCCGGCGACCGCGATCAAGGGCATGCTGCTCCCCGCGGCCGGGCCGAAGGGCTTCGGCCTCGCGCTGGTGCTCGATCTCCTGTGCGGCGGGCTGTCCGGCGGCGCGATCGGGGCGGAGGTGAAGCCGCTGTACGGCGACCCCGCGGTGCCGTACGGCTGCGCGCACCTCTTCCTCGCGCTCGATCCCGCGCGCTTCGGCGTCGCCGACGCGCTCCCGGCGCGCGTGGCGGGGTTCGCGCAGTCGGTGCGCGATTCGAAGCCTGCGCCCGGCGTCGAGCGGGTCTACGCCCCGGGCGACATCGAGGCGGCGCGGCGCGCGGCAAACGGCGGCGCGTGCCCGGTGGCGGCCGACGTGCACGAGAAACTCGTCGCGGTCGGGCGCCGTTTCGGCGTCCCGACGGACTCACTCACGCCATAGACGGCAGACAGGAGGCAGCAGATGGCAAAGCAGCAGGTGACGACGGCCAAGGTGCGCGAGCCGATGGGGCACTTCTCGCAGGCGATCGCGATCGAGGCGAAGGGGAGGCTCGTGTTCATCTCGGGGATGACCGCGCGCCGCCCGGACGGTTCGATCGCGGGCATCGGCGACGTGGAGGCGCAGACGCGCCAGGTGTGCGAGAACATCAAGAGCGCGGTGGAGTCGGCCGGCGGCACGCTGGACGACATCTGCCGCGTCGACGTGTACGTGCGCAACATCGAGCACTTCGAGAAGATCCACAAGGTGCGGCGCGAGTACTTCAAGGCGCCGGCGCCGGCCTCGACGATGGTCGAGGTGACGAAGATGGTGTCGCCCGAGTACCTGATCGAGATCAGCGCGATCGCGGTGGTGGGCTGAGAGGAGCGCGGCGATGAGCGACCCGAAAGTCATCGGCCTGAACGGCTTCGGCCTCGAGGTGCCGGACCTCGACGTGGCGGCGAAGTTCTACGGCGCGTTCGGGCTTGCGGCCGAGCGCCGCGGCGAAGTCCTCGCGCTGCGCAGCCCGGGGCGGCCTGGCGACGAGGCTTTGATCGTGCGCGGGCCGGCGAAGCGCCTGCACCATCTCTCGTTCGTGATCCGGCCCGGCGACGAGGGCGCGTTCACGGAGAAGCTCGGCAAGGCGGGGCTGAAGGTCGGCGCAGCGCCGCCGGGTGGGGCGCGCGCGGGCCTGTGGTTCCAGGATCCGTGGGGCACCTGGATCAACCTCTGTCCGGGCGAGCCGCCCCAGTCGCCTGCGGCGAAGCCGCCGGCCGGGCGGCAGGACGTGCACCTGTGGCGCGAGCTGAATCGCGACCCGAAGCCTGCGCGCATCGGGCACGTGCTGATCTTCACGCCGGAGTATCCCAGGGCGGAAGCGTTCTTCGCGCAGGTGCTGGGGCTGCGCACGAGCGACCGCGCCACCGGCAAGATCTCGTTCATGGCCGCCGGCGACGGTGTGGTCGATCACCATTGCTTCGGCCTCGTCCCGAGCACGCACCGCGGCTTCCAGCACGCGAGCTTCCAGGTCGCCGGCATCGACGACATCGGGTTCGGGGTCTGGCGCATGCGCAGCGCCGGCTACGGGGAGAGCTTCGGGCCGGGGCGGCACGCGCTCGCGTCGAACCTCTTCCACTACATCCGCGACCCTTGGGGCAGCTGGGTGGAGTACTACGCGGAGATGGACCGCATCAGCGCGCAGTGGGAGACGCGCGACTGGAGCGAGCTGCCCTACGTCTGGGGCCCGGCGTGGGCGCCGGAGTTCTGGGGCAAGGAGATGAACGGGAACTTCGAGCCGAAATAGCGCGGCAGCCGGTAAGGCCATGCGGCCCTCCCGGCATGCGCGGACTTCGACTCAGTAGTTGTAGCCGTCGACCTGGATGATTGTTTGAACAAGGGGGCGACGCCCCCTTGTAGATCCCCCAAGTTGGAGGTCGCCGGCTACGACCTAGTAGTTGTAGCCGTCGACCTGGATGTACTTCGCGAACTCCGCGTTCACCGCGTTGCCGCTCGCCTGCAGCGAGGTGGCCATGCCGCTCGCGGCCGGGTTCTTCCAGTAGGCGTCGTCGAACGCCCAGTTGTTGTCCGCGAGGGCGGCGCCCGACTGGGCGGCGACGAGGGTGGCGGCAACGATCAGGGTGCGCTTGAGCATTTTCGATCTCCTTTGATTTCGGGTTTCGAGGGACGCACCGCGCGTCCATCTGTCCCCAGATACGGGCGGGCCGCCGGGGTGGTTGCACCCCCGGCGGCCGGTTCGTTGAATTCGTCACGCGGGCGGGGTTCGTCGCACCCTGCCCGCCGCGCCGGCGTGCTGCATCGCAATCTGCGCGCCGCGGGGGACGCGGCGCTGAAAGGTGTTGCGGGCGGCCGCGGAGCGCGAAAGAATGGACGCCCCACACGTCCAGCCAGGGAGAGGCGCCATGACCCCCGACTTTCGTCGCAGGCAGCTCGTTTTCGCATCGGCCGGCGCGGCCGCGCTCGCGCCGCTCGGCTTCGCGCCGCGCGCGTTCGCGCAGTCGAACCGGCTGGCCGACGTGCCCACCGTCGACACCCTCACCATTCGCGTCCTCACCGACTCGAGCTACG
Source organism: Betaproteobacteria bacterium (assembly GCA_019137045.1). Lineage (GTDB taxonomy): Bacteria > Pseudomonadota > Gammaproteobacteria > Burkholderiales > SG8-39 > JAGVSZ01. The sequence goes on along the minus strand of JAGVSZ010000456.1, from coordinate 3,639 downwards.
ACACGCCGCGCGTGGGCAGCTCGAAGTGGGTGAAGACGCGTCGCGCCGGCCTCGTGTCGCGGGCCGACTGGCGCAAGACGCTGCACAACGAGTGGGGCCTCGCCCTGGCGATCGAGACGAAGCGCGGCGCCGAGACGCGCAACCTGCTGCTCGACTTCGGCTACACGTCGAACGCGCTGCTCAACAACATGGAGGCGATGGGCATCGACGGCACCAGGACCGAGGCCCTGATCGCGAGCCACGGCCACTACGACCACTTCGGCGGGCTGACCGGATACCTGGCGAAGTACCGCGACCGGCTCCCCGCGGACCTGCCGATGTACGTCGGCGGGGAGGATCTCTTCTGCCTGCGCAAGACCGGCACCGGCACGCCGGGGCACTTCGCCGACTGGGGCGTGCTCGACCGCCGCGAGCTCGAGAAGTACCGCGTGCGCGTGGTGACCTGCGAGCAGCCGACGGTGGTCCTCGGGCACGGGTTCACCACCGGCATCATCCGGCGCGCGAGCTTCGAGCGCGTCCTCGCCAACACCATGGTCGAGTACTTCAAGCGCGACGGCGTCGGCTGCGACATCCCCGCGGAGAACGCAAAGGCGCAGGGCAAGCCGGTCCCCGACCACCACATCCACGAGCACGGCACCTGCTTCAACGTGAGGGACCGGGGCCTGGTGGTGGTCTCGTCCTGCGGCCACGCGGGCATCGTCAACACCGTGCGCACGGCGGTCGAAGTCTCCGGCGTGAAGAAGGTGCACGCGGCGCTCGGCGGATTCCATCTCTACCCGGCGCCGGACGACTACGTCAGCAAGACGGTGGCCGAGCTGAAGACGATCGATCCCGACGTGATCATCCCGATGCACTGCTCGGGACCGACGCTGGTCGAGATGCTGCGCAGCGATCTCGCCGACCGGCTGATCATCTCCTCGACCGGGACCGAGTTCGTGTTCGGTGCGTAGGTGAAGCGCGCGGGCGGTCGGTGGCGGATTCCCGCCGCCGCCCTGGCCGCCGCGGTCGCGGTCGCGCTGGCGGCGGCGTGGCTCGCCCGGCGCGACGCGCCGCCGCCCGAGCGGCGCGCCGATGCGGCGCGCCTGATGAACGAGCTCATGTCCGGCAAGGTCCCGGTCGGCGGGCCGTTCGCGCTCACCGATCCGCAGGGCCGGCGCGTCGCGCTCGCCGACTTCCGCGGCAAGCTCGTGCTGCTCTATTTCGGCTACGCGACCTGCCCGGACGTCTGCCCGACGGATCTCGCCATCATCGGCCAGGCGTTGCGCGACCTCGGCGCGTCCGGCGACGAGGTGCAGCCGGTCTTCGTCACGCTCGATCCGGAGCGCGACACCCCCGCGGTGCTGCGGGAGTACGCGGCGGCGTTCCATCCGCGCTTCGCGGCGCTCACCGGGACCGAGGCCGAGATCCGCCGCGTCGCCACCGACTTCAAGGTGTTCTACGAGAAAGTGGCGCTGCCGGGAAAGACGACCTACCTCATCGACCACACGGCCTACACCTTCCTGCTGGACCGCGCAGGCCGGTTCGTCAGCCTGTTCCCGCCCGGTACGCCCCCGGAGCGGATGGTGACGCTGCTGCGCGAGCAGCTCGCGGCCACGCCCGCCGCGGCGGCGGCGGGGAACGGGGATCAGCGCGCGGCGTCGCCCAGGTAGGCGCAGCCGCGATAGACGCCCGGCTGCGGGTCGGTCGCCCGGGCGAAGGTGATCTCGGCGCGGTAGGGGAGGATTGCGTTGGCGAGCGGGTCCGCGCAGCGCTCTCTATATAGACGCATGTCGATCCGCGCGCGCTCGGTCTCGGCCTTGAACTCGAACCCCTCGCCGCGCCGCGCGAGGCCGAGCGGCGGGAACGACGCCGGCGCGCCGTCGCCGACGCGCTGGAACGCCAGCCGCGTGTCGTCGAACACCATCGACCAGGAGGGGTTGTGCCCGCCGGCCTTCGCGACCACGCGGCGCAGGTCCTCGGAGCACTCGAGCCCGCCGAGCTGCGCGCGCAGCACCGCCTCGGCGAGGAACGCGTCGCCCTCGCGCCGGCCGGCGACCTCGACGAACATGCTGCGCGCGCGGCCCGCGGCGAGCGCGGCGAAGTGCTTGCGCAGCTCGCGCGCCGCGGCCGAATCCATCAGCTCGAGCCGCTTGCCGGACCCGCACGGGACGATCCAGGAGAGCCCGCTCCTGCCCTCGGCGTAGATGCCCCGCACCGTCGGCTCCGCCGCGGCGGCGGCGCCGGCCAGGACGAGCAGCGCGAGCGCGGCAGCGGCCCTCATCGCCCCGCCCGGTCCTGCTCGTTGCGCGCTTTGATCAGGTCGCGCGCCCGCGCCCAGTCGGCGTCCGACCACGCGCGCAGGTCGAAGAACCCGCCGGGACTCGCCAGGTGGGCCGCGCCGTCGAGCGCGATCGTCTGGCCGGTCAGCCACTCGCAGCCGTCGGCGACGAGGAACGTCGCCAGGTTCCGGATCTCCTCCATACGGCCGATGCGGCCGGTCGGATTCTTCGCCGCGCCGCGCTCCTCGACCGTCTGGCCGGGATTCAGGCGTGCCCCCATGCCCTCGGTGGGGAACGGGCCCGGCGCGATCGCGTTGAGCCGGATGCCGAATTTCGCCCACTCGACCGCGAGCGACTGCGTCATGACGTGCACCCCGGCCTTCGACATCGCCGAGGGCACGACGTACGGCGACCCGGTCCAGACCCAGGTGACCAGGATCGAGACGACGCTCCCGCGGTGCCCGCCCGCGATCCAGCGCTTTCCGACCGCCTGCGTCACGTAGAACGTCCCGTGCAGCACGATGTTGGCGATCGCGTCGAAGCCGCGCGGCGAGAGGTCCTCGGTGCGGCTGATGAAGTTGCCGGCGGCATTGTTGACGAGCGCGTCCAGCGGGCCGCCGTCGTCCCAGACCGCCTGCGCCATCGCGTCCACCGCGGCCGCATCGCGGATGTCGACCGCGTGGGTCTTCACCGTCCCGCCGTGCCGCGCCGTCAGCGCCGCGGCCGTCTCGTCGAGCACGGTCTTCCGTCGCCCGCAGATGTGGACGGTCGCCCCCAGGGCGAGGAACTGCTCGGCCATCTCGCGCCCGAGTCCGGTGCCGCCGCCGGTGACGAGGATGCGCTTGCCTTTCAGGAGGTCTGGCCGGAACATCGGTGCGGTTCTCCATTCTCCAGCGCGTTGCCCCGATTCTAAGGTCTGCCATGCCTTTGCCAGCTCCCGCGGTGCCCGGTCAGCCGCTCGCGGACGTCGACACGCCCGCGCTCCTGCTCGACCTCGACGCGTTCGAGCGCAACCTGAGGACGATGGCGGACGCGGTCGCGCCGCTCGGCGTGCGCCTGCGTCCGCACGCGAAGTCGCACAAGTGCGCCGAGATCGCGCGGCGCCAGGTCGCGGCCGGCGCGGTCGGCGTCTGCGTCCAGAAGACCGCCGAGGCCGAGGCGCTCGTCGCCGGGGGCGTGCAGGACGTGCTGATCGCCAACGAGGTGGTCGGGCGGGCGAAGCTCGCGCGCGTCGCGGCGCTCGGCCGGTCGGCGCGGGTCGGGGTGTGCGTCGACGACGCGGCGGCCGTGGCGGACCTCGACGAGGCGGCGCGTGCGGCCGGGGCGCGGCTCGACGTGTATGTCGAAGTGAACGTCGGCGCCAACCGCTGCGGGGTCGAGC
>JAGVSZ010000163.1 GCA_019137045.1 Betaproteobacteria bacterium | reverse complement strand
CGGCGGCGGCCTCGAGCAACGCGCGGTCGGCGCCGTCCGCCCGCGCCGCCGCCGCGACGAGAAGCCCCGCGCCGGCGAGCGCGGCGACGCGGATGTCCTCGGGGTCCTCCCGGCGCGCGAAGTCGTGGCGCCAGGACAGGAAACCGTCCACCCAGGCGGTCACCGTGTAGCGGTAGCGCCCGGGCGGGCCGGCGACGAAGCTGCCGCGCCAGCGGTCGTTGCCGACCGGCGCCATCGGCGCCTCGCGCCAGGCGCGCTCCGACTCCGCGCGCCACAGCAGCCGCGCGGCGAGCACGTCGTGGCCGTCGGCGAAGCAGTCGGCCTCGACCTCGACGCGGTCGCCGGCGATGCGCTTGGCCGCGAAGCGGCCGCCGTCGACCGCGGGCGACACGTTCTCCACGACCGCGCGCACGCGGCCGTCGGCCGCGCCGTCCGGCGGGGTGATGGGGGAATCAGCCATGGCCGCCCTCGTGCCGGAAGTAGAGAGTGCTCAGCGGGGGCAGGGTGATCGTCACCGAGTGGTAGCGCCCGTGCGCCGCCACCGGCGCCGACTCGACGCCGCCGAGGTTGCCCGCGCCGCTGCCGCCGTACAGGGTCGCGTCGCTGTTCAGGATCTCGCGCCAGCGGCCCGGCTGCGGCACGCCGAGCACGTAGTTGGGCCGCGGCACCGGCGTGAAGTTGCACGCGACCAGCACCGGCGCGCCGCCCGCGCGCGGCTTGCGCAGGAACGCGATCACGCTCTCCTCGGCGTCGTGGCAGTCGATCCACTCGAAGCCGGCCGGGTCGAAGTCGACCTGATGGAGCGCCGGCTCCGCGCGGTAGCGGCGGTTGAGGTCGGCCACCCAGCGCTGCAGGCCGGCGTGCTCCGGGTGAGCGTCGAGCACCCACCACTCGAGCGCCTCCTCGTGCGCCCACTCGCGGCGCTGGCCGAACTCGCCGCCCATGAACAGCAGCTTCTTGCCCGGGTGCGCCCACATGTAGCCGTACAGCGCGCGCAGGTTCGCGCACTGGCGCCAGGCGTCGCCGGGCATCTTGCCGATGAGCGCGCCCTTGCCGTGCACCACCTCGTCGTGCGAGAGCGGCAGCACGAAGTTCTCCGCGAACGCGTACCAGATCGAGAACGTCAGCCGGTCGTGGTGATACTTGCGGTGCACCGGATCGTGGGCGAGGTAGTCGAGCGTGTCGTGCATCCAGCCCATGTTCCACTTCAGGCCGAACCCGAGGCCGCCGACGTACGCCGGGCGCGAGACCATCGGCCAGGCGGTCGACTCCTCGGCGATCGTCTGGACGTCGGGGTGGTCGCGGTACACCGCTTCGTTCAGCATGCGCAGGAACGAGATCGCGTCGAGGTTCTCCTTGCCGCCGTGGCGGTTGGGGATCCACTCGCCTTCCTTGCGGCCGTAGTCGAGGTAGAGCATCGACGCCACCGCGTCCACCCGCAGCCCGTCGGCGTGGTAGCGGTCGAGCCAGAACAGCGCGCTCGACAGCAGGAACGCGCGCACCTCGTTGCGGCCGTAGTTGAAGATGTACGAGCTCCACTCCGGGTGGAACCCCTGCCGGGGGTCGGCGTGCTCGTAGAGGTGCGTCCCGTCGAAGTAGGCGAGGCCGTGGCCGTCGCCCGGGAAGTGCGACGGCACCCAGTCGAGGATCACGCCGACGCCGTGGCGGTGCAGGACGTCGACGAGGTACATGAAGTCCTGCGGCGTGCCGTAGCGCGCGGTCGGCGCGAAGTAGCCGGTGGTCTGGTAGCCCCACGAGCCGTAGAACGGGTGCTCGGTCACCGGCAGCAGCTCGACGTGGGTGAACCCCATGTCGCGCGCGTACGCGGCCAGTTCGCCCGCGACCTCGCGGTAGCCGAGGAAACGGTTGCCCGCGCCGCGCCGCCACGAGCCGAGGTGCACCTCGTAGATCGAGACCGGCGCGTCGAGCGCGTTGGCGCCGCGCCGCGCCGCCATCCACTCGCCGTCCTCCCAGCGGTAGTCGAGCGACCAGGCGCGCGACGCGGTCTCCGGCGGCGCCTGCGAGTAGAGCGCGAACGGGTCGGCCTTGTCGGCCTGGAACCCGTCGCGGTTCGAGACGACGCGGAACTTGTAGGCGTGCCCGTGCGCGACGCCGGGCACGAAGCCCTCCCAGAGCCCGGAGCCGTCCGCGCGCGCGGCGAGGGGGTGCGCGCGCGCATCCCAGCCGTTGAACTCGCCGATCACCGCGACCGCGCGCGCGTTCGGCGCCCACACCCCGAAGCGCGCGCCGCCCGCCTCGAGGCGGCAGCCGAGCTTCTCGTACAGCCGCCCGTGGGAGCCTTCCTTGAAGAGGTAGACGTCGTGCTCGGTCAGCACCGGGCCCTCCACGTTCCGCGCGTGCGGAACAGCCCGCCGCGGTCGAGCGCGTGGCACGCGATCAGGAACGCCGCGGCGTTCCACGACTGCCCGCGCATCCCGCGCGGCTCGAGGGTGCGGCCGTGCAGCCACTCGTTGAACGCCCAGTCGCCGAGCGCGTTCGCCCGGGCCACCTGCGCCAACGCCTCCGCCGCCTGCGCGCGCCGGCCGGACTCGGCGAGCGCCGCCACCCAGAAGCCGCCGACGAACGGCCACACCCCGCCATTGTGATACTGCCAGGCGAAGTTCTGCCGGTGCCGCGACATGTACGGGCGCCAGAGGAAGTCCTGCTCGGTGATCGGCGCGCACACCGCGCGCGCCGGGTACGGGTCGTTGACCCCGGCGCGCTCGAGCGCGTGCAGCGTGCGGTGGGCCGCGGCGTCGTCGGCCAGGCCGCACAGCACCGCGAGCACGTTGCCGAAGGTGTCGCCCTCGTCGCCGAAGAAGGCGAAGTTCACGAAGCTGAGGTAGAGCTCGCGGTGGCGCGCGCGGCCGCGCGCGTAGTGCGCGAGCAGCCGCGCGCGGCGGTACTCGGCGAGCGCCGCCGAGAACGGGTGGAAGAGCTCGTTCGCGCTGCGGCGCGTCTCGTCCGCCCGCGGCAGCCGGTACAGGCGCTTCACGAGGTGCCAGAGCGCGTTGGTGTACAGCACGAAGCCGGAGCGCGGCATGATGTCGGCCCAGTCGCTCGCCTCGTTCTGCTGCAGCAGGAAGAAGCGCTGGTGCTCCTGGCACGCGAGCCAGCCGATCGCCTTGCGGATCTGCGCGGCGAACCGGCGCCGCAGCCGGCCGGCGGGCTGCAGGCGGTCGAGGACGGCGAGCGCCACGAGCCACCAGAGCGTCGCGTCGATGCAGCCGAGATACCAGAAGTCGGCTTCCGCGCGCCGCACGTCGACGAACTTCGGGATCTGCCCGTTCGGCGCCTGGTGCGCGGCGAGCGTCGCCAGGCCGCGCGCGGCCGAGCGCTCGAGCGTCGCCGCGCCCGACACCGCCATGCCGATCGCGCACACCGCCTCGTCGCGGCCGAAGATCGCCGTGTAGCCGCGCGCGTCGGCCCGGGGGGCGGGCGTCGCCGCCAGCACTCCGTGCGCCGTGAGGTTGCGCTCGAGGAGCGCGACCGCGCGCGTGCGCGCCTCCGCGAGCAGCCCGGCTTGCGGGTGCGGTTGGGTCGTCACGCCGCGAGTTTAACCGCGGCCCGCAGCGCGCCGCGCGGTGCGGATCAATCGTGCGTCCCATTGCACGCGCCGTCCTCACGACCGGCGCGCAGCGCGGCCGAGGCGGGCGGCGATCTTCGCCGCCGCCGTCCCCAGGGGCTCGAGGTAGCGCTCGGCAATCGCGCGTTCGCCCGCAGCGTCCAGGATCCAGACGAGGTTGATGCACGCCAGGATCCGGCCGCGGCGGCGGACGGGCACTGCGATGGCGGAAACCTGATGGGGAAGTCCGACGTCCAGTCCCGCGTGGCGCACGTCGCGGATCCCGTAGCCTCGCGCCCGCGTCTCCGCGATCATTCGCCCAACCCAGGCGTGGTCGCGCGCGGCTCGATCCTCGGGCGCGGGCGAGGCGCGCAGAAGCGCGAGGATCTCGTCGCGCTCGGTTTCGCCGCAATAGGCGAGCCAGGCGCGCCCCACGGCCGACCAGAGCATGTGGGGTCGAAACCCCAGCGCATCACGGTTCACGCGGATCGACGCCAGCCGCCGGTTGCTCTCCAGCACGAGCATGGTCGTGCCGTCACGCACCGAGAGATCGGTCGGCCAGGGAATCTCGCGGCTGAGCGCCTCGAGCACCGGTCGGGCCGCGCCGGTTAGCGCGCCCCAGCGCGGGGCCGCGGCGGTGGCGACGACCGGGAGATAACCGCCATCGGCGATGCGCCGCACGATGAAGCCGGCGTCTTCCAGGGTGCGGAGATAGCGCAGCAGCGTGGCCTTGTCGATGCCGACCAGCTCGTGCAGCGCGCGCAGGGTGAGGCCCGGCTGGCCCTGGACGGCGCGCAGCGCGTCCAGCCCGCGGGCGAGCGCCGCCACCCGCCCGATGCCGCGCGCGGCGACCGGGACGATCCTCGATTTCATGGAATGAAATGTGCAGTTGCCCCGGCCCGGAGGCAAGCGCTAAGTTGCGGCGCACCCGACCAGGAGGAGGGAGGACCGCATGGGATCGACCGTCCGGATCGTGATGCTCGGAACAGGCGCAGCGCTCGTCGACCCGGATCGCGGTCATTCCGGGATCGTGCTCTCGGTGGAGGGTCGGCACTACCTGCTCGACATCGGACACGGCACGACGCGACAACTCGTGCGGGCGAACATCGACCCCTCGACGGTCAACAACGTCTTCATCAGCCACCTGCACTTCGACCACATCGAAGACACGGCCTACTTCGTGATCGGCACGTGGATGAGCAACCGGGGGGAGAAGCTGCACATCCACGGCCCGCCGGGCACCCGGACCTTCGTCGACCACCTGCTGGAGAAGGGCGCCTACCAGGCGGACATCCATGCCCGCGCGCAGTACAAGCAGCGTGCCGACACCCTGGACATGGTGCGCCCGGTCGTGCACGAGTTCGGCCCGGGGCCGATCTTCGACGACG
>JAGVSZ010000461.1 GCA_019137045.1 Betaproteobacteria bacterium | reverse complement strand
GACGCGGCGCGCGGCCGCTAAGCACGCGCCCCGAATCGCGGGGTTTCCGCGCCGGACCCGGGCACCGCCGGTGCGCGGGCCCGGGACCGGCCAGGGCCCTGCTCCGGCGCGCCGGTCGCTTGCAGCGCCCCGCGCAGCGGACCGGGCGGGTCCGGCGCGATGATCTCACTCGGACCGCGCCGCGTGCGCGAGGTTCACGACGCCGGAGATCGCACGGCCGCCCGACCGCAACCAGACGGCCGTGGCGTGCGAGGCGTTCGACGACCGGAGACCCGCGCCCGGAGCGCGCGCCCCGGGCCGGCCGCGGAAACGGTCCCTGCGCGACGGCATCGCGAGGCGCAGCGGAGCGCGCTGCGCGCATTCCCATACTCGCGTCCTTGACTCTCCCCTGGTGCCTAATTAGAGTAAACGCGCTGCTTCCTCCAGCGCCGGGAACACGGTGCACGGGAGTATGTGCGCGCGAGCGATCGACCGTCGCGCTCGCAGCGTCGAGACCCGGAGAGCGGGACGCGAGCGCAGTCCGAGTGTCCGATCAAAGGAGGAGGTGTGCAATGCTGAGGATGCGATTCACGGTGCTGTGCCTCGCGGCGTCGGCGGCGATCGCGCTGCCCGGCGCGCTCCAGGCGCAGGGGACGATCAAGTTCGGCATGGTGACCTCGTTGAGCGGGCCTTTCACGCCCTGGGGCATCCAGGTGCGCGACGGGATGAAGATGGCCGTCGACGAGATCAACGAGAAGGGCGGCGTCCTCGGGCGCAAGCTCGAAGTGGTCGAGCGCGACGACAAGAACAACCCGAACGAAGGCATCACCGCGTTCCGCTACCTGGCCGAGCGCGAAGGCATCGTCGCGGCCGGCGGGGTGATCTCGAGCGACGTCGGGCTCGCCCTCGGCCGCGAGGCCGAGTCCCTGCGCATCCCGTACTTCCTGACCATGTCCGGCTCGCACCAGATCCTGCGGAAGGACAGCCGGTTCACGTTCCGCACCTGCCTGCCGCCGGCGCCCGAGGACATCGAGTCGATCGCCGCCATGATCAGGGAGCGGAAGTACACCCGGGTGGGCGCGATCGTCGCCGACTACGCGTGGGGCCACTCGGTGCGCGAGGCGGTCGACGTCCAGATCAAGCCGCTCTCCGGCGTCACGCTGCAGATGGAGGTCGCGCCGGTGCCCGAGAAGGATTTCACGCCGTACCTGCGCAAGCTCCAGGGCCTGAATCCCGAAGTGATCGTCGCCATCGGCCATCCCCCGGGCGCACCGACCATCACCCGCCAGGCGATCGAGCTCGGGATGAAGGCGCTCATCATCGGACCGTGGTATCCGACCGAGTTCATGGTGCAGCGGGTCGGCGAGTCGATGTTCGGGCAGTTCGTCGACTACAGCTGCGTCGATTTCGAGAGCCCGGCGTACAGGCAGCTGGCCGAGAAGTACAACAAGGCGTACAAGCGCCTGCTCGACAACAACGCCTTCTCCGGCTACGTGATGGTCAGGATGGTCGCCGACGCCGTCCAGCGGGCCAAGTCCGCCGACCCGAAGGTCGTGGCCGACGCGATCCGCAAGGGGACGTTCGATCAGCCGGGCTACGGCTGGCCGCTGTCGTACACCGAGTGGGGCGAGATGAAGGCGGCGAAGCCGCTGCTCTACACCTACGAGAAGGGCGATCCCGGGGCGGTCAACGCCGGGGCGAACTGGCGGCCGAAGGTGATCTTCCGCTCGCCCCCGGTGCAGCCGTATGTCCCCAAGGACTGAGGCGCTGCTCGAGACGGAAGGCCTGACACGGTACTTCGGAGGACTGCCCGCGCTGCAGGAGGTCACCTTCGCGGTGGCGCGCGGCGAGATCCTCGGCCTCATCGGCCCGAACGGCGCGGGCAAGTCCACGCTGCTGAACCTCGTCAGCGGCCTCTTCCGCCCGAGCCGCGGCAGGGTGCTCTTCCAGGGGCGCGACCTCACGGGGCTGAGACCCCACGAGATCGCGCGGCGGGGAATCGCGCGGGTGCTGCAGACCCCCCGCTCCTTTCCCAGCATGAGCGTGCGCGAGAACGTCGCGGTCGGCGCGCTGTTCGCCGGGCGGGAGCGGGCGCGGGCGCGCGCCTCCGGGCGCGACGACCCCGAGTTCCTGCTCGAGCTCCTCGGCCTGCTCGACAAGAAGGATCTGCCGCTCGCCGGGCTCACGCTGCAGGAGAAGCGGATGCTCGAGCTCGCGCGCGCCCTGGCGGCGCGGCCCGACCTGCTGCTGCTCGACGAGGCGATGAGCGGACTCAATCCCGCCGAGATGGAGCGGGCCATGAGCCTGATCCGGCGCATCCGCGACGAGCTGGGCGTCGCCATCATCTGGGTCGAGCACGTGATGAAGGCGATCATGGGCGTGGCCGAACGGGTCCTGGTGCTCAACTTCGGACAGGCGATCGCCGTGGGCACGCCCGCGGAGGTGGCCCGGGACCAGGCGGTGATCGACGCGTACCTGGGCCGGGCCGAGTGAGCGCGCTCGTCGCGGTCGCCGGGCTCGAGGTCGCTTACGCCGAGATCCCCGTGGTGCGGGGCGTGAGCCTCGACGTCCACGAAGGCGAGGCGGTGGCGGTCATCGGCCCGAACGGCGCGGGCAAGACCACGCTGTTCAAGGCGATCGCCGGAGTGCTCAGCCCGCGCGGCGGCGAGGTCCGGTACCGGGGCGAGCGGATCGACGGACTGCGCCACCACGAGACCGTCAAGCGGGGCGTGGTCTACGTGCCCGCGGAGCGCGAGCTCTTCCCGCAGATGAGCGTGCTCGAGAACCTCGAGCTCGGCGCGTACGCGCACTACCGGTCGCGCGCCGAGCGCCTGCGCTTCGTCCTCGGCCTGTTCCCGCGGCTGCAGGAGCGGAGAAGGCAGATGGCGGGAACCCTGAGCGGCGGCGAGCAGCAGATGCTCGCCATCGGCCGGGGCCTCATGGCGCGCCCCCGCATCCTGCTGCTCGACGAGCCCTCCACCGGGCTCGCCCCATTCTTCGTGGCCGAGATGTACCGGCAGCTCGCGCGGCTCAAGCGCGAGGGGCTCACCATCCTGCTCGCCGAGCAGCAGGTGCCGCACGCGCTGTCGTTCACCGAACGCGCCTACGTGCTCGAGAACGGGCGCATCCGCCTGTCCGGCAGGTCGCCGGACCTGCTCGGCGACCCCGCGATTCAGAAGTCCTACCTGGGAGTGGCCTGAGCGGTGCTGGCCATCCTCCTGGACGGAATCGTGCAAGGGCTCCAGCTCTCGCTGATGGCGGTGGGAATCACCCTGATCTTCGGTCTCGGCGGGGTGCTGAACCTCGCGCACGGGCAGTTCGCCGTCGTGGGCGGCATCGCCGCCGCGCTCCTCCTCGGCGAGGGCCTGAACCCGTGGGCGGCGTGCGGCCTCGGGGTGCTGACCGCGGGGGTGTTCGGGCTGGTCGTCGACCGGACCCTGCTCCTCCCCGCATACCGGTCCGCGGGCGAGGAGCGGCTGCTGCTCGGGCTGCTGATCACCCTCGGCCTCTCGTTCGTCGTCAACGGGTTCCTCGACTACAGGTACGCGGACGTCGCGCTCACGCTCAGCCTGCCCGTGCCGTCGTTCAGCGTGGGCGGCATCACCATCCGGACCGCGAGCGCCGTCGCCGCCCTGATCGCGCTCGTCGCCTTCGCGCTGCTCTACGCCTTTCTCCGGGGAACGCTGCTCGGCAAGGTCATCCGCTCGATCATCCAGAACGAGGTGGGCGCCGGACTGTGCGGGATCAACCCGGCGCGGATCCGCACCCTGATCGTCGTCCTGAGCGCAATGATGGCCGGGCTGGGCGCGATCGCGCAGGGCCTGTTCTCGTCGGTGGGGACCGAGATGGGCAACGAGCTCACCAGTTTCGCGCTGATCGTCGCCGTCGTCGGGGGCGTCCGGAGCATCAACGGGACGCTGGTGGCGGGCGTGCTGCTCGGGATCGTGAACGCGTTCGCGAGCTACTACGTCGGCGCGTACCTCACGCTGCTCATCCTGCTCGCCACCGCGGCGTTCACCATCCTGCTCCGGCCCCAGGGGCTGTTCGCGCACCGGACATGACCCACGGCCGCCCCCGCGCCGACCCGATCGCGCTCGCCGCCACGGCCGTCGTGCTGGCGCTCGTCCCCCTCGTCGCCGGGGACAGCGGCCATTACATGCGCATCGCCACGCTGATGCTGATCTACATGGTGTACGCCGTGGCGTTCAACATCATCTTCGGGCACACCCGGCAGCTCTTCCTGTGCGTGGGGGCGCTCGCCGGCGCGTCCGGGTACGTCTCGGTCGTGCTGACCCTCAAGCTCGGGTGGTCGCCGTGGCTGACGATTCCGCTCGGCATCGCCCTGGCGATGCTGCTCGGAGGCGTGTTCAGCTACGTCTCGGTGCGCCGGGGACTCGGCGTGATCTTCGTCGGGATCGTCACGCTCGTCTTCTCGATGATCTTCCACAACCTCGTCCTCGGGCTGCGCGAGCTGACCAACGGCGAGACGGGCATCGAGACGAAGGGGATCGCGCCCGGGATGCTCACGAGCGCCCCGGCGAGCTACTACGTGCTGCTCGGCGTCCTGGTCCTGTCGCTGGTCCTGTACCACCTGCTGCTGCGCTCCCGCGCAGGGAAGGCCTTCCAGGCGATCGCCGACGACGAGCTCGCCGCCGCGCTGGCCGGGATCGACGTGACCTTCTACAAGGTCCTCGCGGCGACGATCGGCTCGGCGCTGATCGGCGCGGTCGGCGCCCTCTACGCCTACTACGGGGGGTTCATCAGCCCGACCGTGTACTCGCTCGTCAGCGTGGACATCGTCGTCCTGGTCACCCTGCTCCTCGGCGGGATGGGCACGGCTGCCGTAGCCATCGCGGCCCCGTTGCGGAGCGCGGCGGTGATTCCTAGCGCCTGCCGATCCGACGCTCCTGCGCCCGGCGCTCGCCCGTCGCACCGCCGCGTCCGCCAGGGACGGAAGGTCCTCCAGGGCAACGTCGGCGCGCGCGCCGCTTCAGCGCGGCCCTTCAGCCTGCGGGTACTCCATCTCGGGCCGCAGCTCGACCGGGACGCCGAGGTTCCACAGCGCCCAGTGCAGCTCCATGTCGGCGTTGCGCAGCATCGTCTCGATCTGCGGCGCCTCGCACTCCGCCATCGCCGCCTGGATCAGGGCGCGCGCGGCCTGCACCTTCGCGATCCGCTCCTCCATGCGCATCGGATTCCCCCTCACCGGTCGAGCGCGCGGCGGAACTCCTGCGGCCGCTGGTCGATGATGCGCCGGGTCTTGAGCTCGTAGCGCGGCAGGCTCTCCGGCGGCACCGCCGTGGTCTCGAGACGCACGTGCAGGGCGCGGTGAATGTGCTCGCCCAGCCGCCGCTCGAGCGCGCGCCACGCCGCGCGGTCGTTCGCCAGCGCCTTGACCGGCTCGAAGCGGATCGTCATCACGTCGTTCTCGTCCTCGCGCGTCAGCACCAGCTCGTAGCAATTGCTCACCTCCGGAATCTCGCCGATCAGGTGCTCGACCGCGGTCTGGTACACGTTGGTGCCGCGCACGGTGACCATGAAGTCGGTGCGCCCGAGCACCGACCCCTCGAACTTGACCCAGGTGCGGCCGCAGGCGCAGCGCGAGCGCCGCCGCACGAGGTCGTGACTGCGGTAGTTGAGCAGCGGCTGGGCGGTGTTCGAGAAGCTGGTGATCACGTTCTCGCCGATCTCGCCGTCGCCGACCTCGCGCAGGGTGCGCGGATCGATCGACCAGGTGAAGTTGTCGATCTCGTTGACGTGCACGCCGTCGCCGTTCGGACAGCTCGGCGCGAAGGCGTCGACTTCGGCGATGCCGAGCAGCTCGCCCGCCCGGGCGCCCCACGCCTCCTCGATCTGGCGGCGCATCGCGGGCAGGGCGGTCGGGCCGGGCTCGCCGGCGTGGAAGGTGAACTTGATCGAGGAGGCCGCGAGGTCGACCCCCATCTCGGCCGCCACCGCCGCCATGCGCAGCGCGAAGGTCGGGGTCGAGATGAGCACCGTGGGCCGCGTGCGCAGGATCGCCTGGATGTGGCCCTTGGTGTCCAGGCCGCCGCCCGAGACGACGCGGCAGCCGATGCGGCGCGCGCCCCAGTAGGCGCTCCAGAACCCGGCGAAGTTCCCCCAGCCGAAGGCGAAGTAGAACGTGTCGGCGGGCCGGATGCCGAGCGCCCAGTAGCCGCACGCCCACGACTCGCCGTAGCGGACCGTGTCGTACAGCGAGTACGGGATCGCGAGCGGCTTGCCGGTGGAGCCCGAGGTCTCGCAGTGATGGACGATGAAGTCGGCGGGCAACGCGGCGCTCGGCCCGTAGGGCGGGGACTCGCGCTGCAGGTCGATGAATTCGCTCTTGTCGGTGAGCGGCACCTTGCGCTTGAAGTCCTCGAGGCTGCGGATGTCCTGCGGCTGCAGCCCGATCGAGTCGAACTTGCGGCGGTAGAACGGGCTGCGCTCGTAGGCGTAGCGCACCAGCTTCTGCAGCCGGTCGAGGTGCAGCGCGTCGAGCCGTGCGCGCGGCATGGTCTCGATGTGCTCGTTCCAGAATCCGCTCTCGCGCGCCGGCTTACCGAGGGCGTGGGTCAGGGCGTCCGTCATGCGATTCCATCCTCCGATCGGCAGCTCTGCCGGCTGCTCGCGCCGCACGCGCTGCGCGCCGCGGCGTCCGGTGCGGAGCACGCGGTCGCGCGCGCCGGGGAGCCCTGGCCCCGCACGCGGACGCTCAATGCTAGCCCCCCGGAACGCGACTGTCTAATCGGCCTCGCCCCGCCCGTCCCCGGCGCCGAACCCGCCTGCCGCGGTGCACGGCTGCACGGCGCATCCGCGGCGAGCGATGCGCACGCCGGTCGCGTCCCGCCGACGCCGCTCGATCGCGGCGAACAGGGGCAGGCCGAAGAAGCGCGCTGGTACAATCGCCCCGCTCCGGCGACCGGCTGGCTCGATGCGCGCGGCGATCCCGCCCGGTGCGACGGCCGCGCGGGAGCCGATTGCCGACATGGAAGCTGCCGCTACCGTCAGCCCGGGGCAGCGCGCCCGGGCGCTCGCGCTCAGCACCGTCGCGATGGCGGTGTGCTTCGCAGTCTGGGTCATCTTCTCGATCATCGGCGTCGAGCTGCAGCGCGAGCTCGGCTTCTCGCAGACCGCCTTCGGCCTGCTGGTCGCGACCCCGATCCTCACCGGCTCGCTCAGCCGCGTGCTGCTCGGCATCTGGTCGGAGCTCTTCGGCGGCCGGCGGGTGTACACGGTGCTGATGCTGGTGGTGGCGGCGTGCGCGTTCGTGCTGCCCCACGCGCGCTCCTACCCGATGCTGCTCCTGATCGGGCTCGGCCTGGGGCTCGCGGGCGGCTCGTTCAGCGTCGGGGTCGTGTACGTCACCGCCTGGTATCCGCAGGAGCGCCACGGCACCGCGCTCGGCCTGTTCGGGATGGGCAACGCGGGGGCGTCGGTCACGAGCTTCGCCGCGCCCTTCCTGCTCGCGGTGATGGACTGGCGGCAGGCGGCCACGGTGTACGCGGTGGCGATGCTCGCCATGGCGCTCGTGTTCTGGTTCGCCTCGCAGGAGGACCCGGCGACCCGCGCCCGGCGCGCCGCCGGCGCGCCGGTGCCGTCGATCGCCGAGCGGCTCGCGCCGCTGCGCAACCTCCAGGTGTGGCGCTTCTCGATCTACTATTTCCTGGTCTTCGGCGGCTTCATCGCCCTCACCTCGTGGCTGCCGCGCTACTACGTCGGCGCCTACGAGCTCGACATCCGCGTCGCCGGCATGCTGACGGCGAGCTTCGCCTTCACCGCCGCGGTGTTCCGCGCGGTCGGCGGCGCCCTCGCCGACCGCTACGGCGCCCGCACGATGATGTACGTCGCCTTCTCGGTCTCCCTCGTCTGCCTGTTCCTGCTGTCGTACCCCGACACGCACTACATCGTGCGCGGGATCCGCGGGCCGCTCGAGTTCACCATCGCGCCGGGCCCCGGCCAGCGCGCGGCGGTGCTCTTCGTCCTCGGCTTCGTGATGGCGCTCGGCATGGCGGCGGTGTTCAAGCACATCCCGACCTACTACCCGCGCCACGTCGGCAGCGTCGGCGGGGTGGTGGGGATGATCGGCGGCCTCGGCGGCTTCTTCCTGCCGATCGCGTTCGGCCTGATGAACGACCTGATCGGCGTGTGGACCGGCTGCTTCATGCTGCTGTTCGCGATCGCCGGCACCAACCTGCTGTGGATGCACTTCGCGATCCGCCGCATGGAGCGGCGCCACTTCCCGCAGATCGGCACCGAGACCGACCTGCCCGAGATCATGGACGCCGCCGCCGCCGATCGCGCCGCCGCGACGCGCCCGCAGCGGGGTTGATCGCGTGCGGTACACGCCCCAGAATGTGCATCGCGCGCGCCGGCCCGGCGCCGGCGCGCGGCGCTCCCGGAGCCCGCTATGAGCCACTTCCTCGACCGCCTCACGTTCTTCACCCACACCCGCGAGCCGTTCGCCGCCGGCCACGGCGAGGTGCGCGGCGAGGACCGCGCCTGGGAAGAGGGCTACCGCCTGCGCTGGCAGCACGACAAGATCGTGCGCTCGACCCACGGCGTGAACTGCACCGGCTCGTGCAGCTGGAAGATCTACGTCAAGGGCGGGGTGGTGACCTGGGAGACGCAGCAGACCGACTACCCGCGCACGCGCCCCGACATGCCGAACCACGAGCCGCGCGGCTGCTCGCGCGGAGCCTCGTACAGCTGGTACCTCTACAGCGCGAACCGGCTGAAGTACCCGATGGTGCGCGCGCGCCTGGTGCGCCTGTGGCGCGAGGCGCGCCGCACGCTCGCGCCGGTCGACGCGTGGGCGTCCATCGTGGAGGACGCGGAGAAGTCGCGCGCCTACAAGTCGATCCGCGGCCGCGGCGGATTCGTGCGCGCGAGCTGGGACGAGGTCACCGACATCATCGCCGCGGCGAACGTCTACACGATCAGGAAGTACGGGCCCGACCGCATCATGGGGTTCTCGCCCATCCCGGCGATGTCGATGGTCTCGTACGCCGCCGGCTCGCGCT
>JAGVSZ010000119.1 GCA_019137045.1 Betaproteobacteria bacterium | reverse complement strand
GGCGCGGATCGTCTCGGCGAGCGCGGCCAGCGCGTCGCTCATCGGGTCGCGCGCGCGGGCCGCGCCGCTGCGCGGCGCTCCCCCGTGCGCCCCGTGGTCACGGGCAGCGCCGCCTGCGGCATCGGTTTCACCTCGCGCTCAGAACCGCGGCAGGTCGGGATGGGGCAGCCTGCCGGCGCGCACGTGCATCTTCCCGAACTCGGCGCAGCGGTGCAGCGTGGGGATGTTCTTCGCCGGGTTGAGCAGCCCGGCGGGATCGAATGCGCGCTTCACGCCGCGGAACGCCTCCAGCTCCTCGGGCGCGAACTGGACGCACATCTCGTTGATCTTCTCGATGCCCACCCCGTGCTCGCCGGTGACCGTGCCGCCCACCTCGATGCATTTCTGCAGCACCTCGGAGGCGAACTGCTCGGTGCGATGGAGCTGGTCCGGGTCGTTGGCGTCGAAGAGGATGAGCGGGTGCAGGTTGCCGTCGCCGGCGTGGAACACGTTCGGGCAGCGCAGGCCGTACTTCTTCTCCATCGCGGCGATGAAGTTCAGGATCTCGCCCAGCCGCTTGCGCGGGATGGTGCCGTCCATGCAGTAGTAGTCGGGCGAGATGCGGCCGACGGCGGGGAACGCCGCCTTGCGGCCCGCCCAGAACGTCAGCCGCTCCGCCTCGTCGCGCGACACGCGCATCGCGGTGGCGCCGGCGCGCTCGAGCACCGACTTCATGCGCGCGATCTCCTCCTCCACCTCCTCGGGGGTGCCGTCGGACTCGCAGAGCAGGATCGCCTTGGCGTCGAGGTCGTAGCCGGCGTGCACGAACTCCTCCACCGCGCGCGTCGCCGGCTGGTCCATCATCTCGAGCCCCGCCGGGATGATCCCCGCCGCGATCACCGCGGCCACCGCCTGGCCCGCGCGCTCCACGTCGTCGAAGGAAGCCATGATCACGCGCGCGCGCTCCGGCTTCGGCACCAGCTTCACCGTCACCTCGGTGATGACCGCGAGCATGCCCTCGGACCCGGTGACGAGCGCGGCGAGATCGAGCCCGGGCGCATCGAGCGCCTCGGACCCGAACTCCACCGCCGCGCCCTCCATCGTGAAGCCGCGCACGCGCATCACGTTGTTGACCGTGAGGCCGTACTTGAGGCAGTGCACGCCGCCCGCGTTCTCGGCCACGTTGCCGCCGATCGAGCAGGCGATCTGGGAGGACGGGTCGGGCGCGTAGTAGAGCCCGTACGGCGCCGCCGCCTCGGAGATGGCGAGGTTGCGCACGCCCGGCTGCACGCGCGCGATGCGCGCCACCGGGTCGAGCGCGAGGATGCGCATCATCCGCGCGGTCACCAGCAGCACGCCCGCGGCCGAGGGCAGCGCCCCGCCCGAGAGCCCGGTGCCCGCGCCGCGCGCGATCACCGGCACGCCCAGCTCGTGGCAGGCGCGCAGGCAGAACTGCACCTCGTCGTCGCTCGCCGGCAGCGCCACCACCATCGGCAGCTGGCGGTACGCCGACAGCCCGTCGGTCTCGAACGGGCGCGTGTCCTCGGCCTGGAACAGGACGCTCGACTCGGGCAGCCCCGCCTTCAGGCGCCCGACCACCTCCGCCTGGCGGAGGAAGTCGATCCCGTGCGTCGGGACGCTCACTGCGGGCTCCTACCCTTGCGCGACCGCGTGGCCGCCGAGCAGCTCGAGCGCCCGCACCAGGCCCGAGTGATCCCACCCCGCCCCGCCGTTCGCCACGCACGCGCTCATCAGTTGCTGGGTGGCGGCGGTGTTCGGCAGCGCGAGGCCGAGCGCGCGCGCGCCCGCGAGCGCGAGGTTGAGGTCCTTCTGGTGCAGCTCGATGCGGAAGCCGGGGTTGAACGTGCGCTTGATCATGCGCTCGCCGTGCACCTCGAGGATGCGCGAGGCGGCGAACCCGCCCATGAGCGCCTGGCGCACCTTGGCCGGGTCGGCGCCCGCCTTGGAGGCGAAGAGGAGCGCCTCGCCCACCGCTTCTATGGTGAGCGCGACGACGATCTGGTTCGCGACCTTGCAGGTCTGCCCGTCGCCGACGCCGCCGACCAGCGTGATGTTCTTGCCCATCAGCTCGAAGTACGGCTGCACGCGCGCGAACGCGGCCTCGGTCCCGCCGCACATGATCGTGAGCGAGGCGGCCTTGGCGCCCACCTCCCCGCCGGACACCGGCGCATCGACGTAGTCGCAGCCGAGCGCCGCGATGCGGGCGGCGAACGCCTTGGTCG
Organism: Betaproteobacteria bacterium; assembly: GCA_019137045.1. Lineage (GTDB taxonomy): Bacteria > Pseudomonadota > Gammaproteobacteria > Burkholderiales > SG8-39 > JAGVSZ01. Next base: position 2,742 of record JAGVSZ010000119.1, on the reverse strand, counting down.
CGAGCGGCGAGATCGAGCTCATGTCGACGACCGTCTTGCCCTGCGCGAGCCCCGCGGCGACCCCGCCGGCGCCGAAGAGCACTTTCTCGACGTCGGGGGTGTCGGGCACCATGAGAAACACGACGTCGGCCGCCTGCGCGACCTCCTGCGCCGACGCGCAGGGCTTGCCGCCCTTCTCCTTCAGCTCGTCGGGCACGCCCGAGCGGCTGTGCAGCCAGACCTCGTGGCCGGCCGCGATGAGGTGCCCGGCCATGGGCCTGCCCATGATTCCGAGGCCGACGAACCCGAGCTTCGCCATGACCGCTCCTTATCCCCGCGCGTACTTGCGCAGCCAGCCGAGCCCTTCCACGGTGCCCCGCGCCGGCGCGTACTCCGCACCGATCCAGCCGTCGTAGCCGAGCGCGTCGATGCGCCCGAACAGGAAGTCGAAGTTGATCTCGCCCGAGCCCGGCTCGTGGCGGTCGGGCACGTCGGCGAACTGGATGTGGCCGATCTGCGGCAGCTCGGCCTCGATCGTCTGCGCCAGGTCGCCCTCCATGATCTGCATGTGGAAGATGTCGTACTGGATCTTGAGGTTGCCCGAGCCGACCTCGCGCATGATGTCGAGCGACTGCGCGGTGGTGTTGAGGTAGAAGCCGGGGATCGTGCGCGTGTTGATCGGCTCCATGACGAGCAGCCGGCCCTCGCGCGCGAGCGCTTCGGCCGCGAACGCGAGGTTCTCGACGAAGGTCGAGAGCACCGCGTCCGGATCGGCGTCCGGCGGGGCGACGCCGGAGAGGCAGTTCACCTTCGGCACGTGCAGCAGGCGCGCGTACTCGATGGCCGCGCCCACGCCGTCCTGGAACTCCCCCTGCCGCCCGGGGTGGCACGCGATCCCGCGTTCGCCCCGGCTCCAGTCGCCCGCCGGCAGGTTGAAGAGCGCAACTTCGACGCCCGCCTCCTGCACCGCGTCCTGCAGCTTCGCCTTGTCGTGCGGGTACGGGAAGGGAAACTCGACCGCGGCGAACCCGTTCCTCCGCGCGGCGGCGAAGCGCGCGAGAAAATCCTCTTCGGTGAAGAGGAACGCGAGATTGGCGGCGAAGCGCGGCACGGGAACACCTCGGGGCGGTGGGACCGATGCTAGTGGCGCGTCCGGCGCGCGTCAAACGCCGCGCGGCGCCCTCCCGGATTGCGGGACGGCGGGGCTCGCGGCTAGTGCCCGCCGCCCACGATGCCGCTCGCGGCGATCAGCAGCACCGCGATCTCGGCCACGCAGATGGCGACGAACACCCGCGCGCGCGCGCGCGCGAAGAGCGGGATCAGGCGCGCGTAGCAGACGACGGTGACGCCGGCGAGGATGGCGATGCCGATGAAGTTGAGCAGGTCGGCCTCGCCGAGCCGCGCCACCCAGGCCCATCCCTGCGGCGCGCCGGTGAGCGCGATGAACTCCTCCACCGGCAGGTGCCAGTAGCGCGGCAGGTGCTCGTGCGCGATCCCCGGCGGCACCAGTTCGAAGACGTGCACGAAGAACGTGACCACCAGGGCGAGGAACCCGATCTTCGTGCCGGCGTCGAGCCAGCGCGCATAGACCACCTGCTCGCCGCTCGCGTGCTCGCTGATCCCGTTCATCCCTGGTCGCCTATGCCCAGATGCCGAGGCCCTTCGCGAACGCGCGCCCGCCGGCCACGAGCAGGAGCCCGATCACGATCTTGCGCACGGTGGCGGCGCGCGTCACGTGCAGCAGTCGGGCGCCGATCCGCGCGCCCAGCATCACCCCGAGCAGGGACGGCACGACCAGCATCGGCAGGATCGCGCCGCGATTGATGTAGACCCACGCCGCGGAGGTGTCCACCACCGAGAGCAGGAAGCCGGAGGTGGACACCGACACCTTGAGCGGCGCGCCCATCACGAGGTTGAGCACCGGGACGTTGGCCCAGCCGGCGCCGAGCCCGAACATCCCGGCGAGGAACCCGATGCCGGCGAACAGCACCAGGCCGAGCGGCGTGCGGTGGACGCGCCAGTCGATGTCCTCCCGGCTCGCGGCGTCGTGGAAGACGCCGTGCATCCCGAGCGCCGCGCCGAGCGGGTCGGGCCGGGCCACCTCCGGCCGCTCCGATCGCCGCGCCCGCCACATCAGCACCGCGATCGCGAGGATCACCGCGCCGAGCGCGGTCTGCACCACGCGCGTCGGCAGCGCGAGCCCCGCCAGCGCGCCGAGCACCGAGGTGATCGATCCGACCAGCGCGAGCGGCATCGCCAGCCGCAGGCTGGCGAGCCCTGCGCGCAGCAGCCCGGGCCCGGCCGACAGCGCGCTCGACAGCGCGAGCAGCAGCCCGGCGCCGCGCACGAAATCGAGGTGGAACGGGAAGAACCCGCCGACGATCGGCACGAAGAGCACCCCGCCGCCGACGCCGCCGAGCACCGCGACGATGCCGAGCGCGAACGTCACCACGAACAGCGCGAGCGGCCACACCCACCACGCGACCGCGGCGCCGTCGGCGGCCAGGGCGTCGAGCGGGAGGGCGAGCGCGAGGAGGACAGCCAGGCGGGCGAGCATCTGAGCGGGTGGCACGCGCCCCGATCCGCCGCGCACGGCGCGCATCGGGGCACGCTGCGGCCCGGATTCTAATTCCCGGGCGCGCGGATGGGTTGCGAGTTGCTGATCAGGTCAGAAGGGGCTTCGATGGGCGCGTCCGCCGGGCGGCGTGCCGGCCGCGCCCGCGTTCCCGGGCCCGCGGGCGCGGCCGCGCAGCGGTGCGGCGC
>JAGVSZ010000059.1 GCA_019137045.1 Betaproteobacteria bacterium | reverse complement strand
CCGACATGTTCTCGCGCAGCGCCCAGAGCTGCCGCGCCTGCTCGCCGCTCGCCGCGATGGCGGCGTCGAGAGCGAATCCCTCCTCGACCGCCTCGCCGAGCGCGCCCTCCATGAGCGCGCCCACACCCTCGCCCTGGGTGTCCGCGAGCTCCACGAGCGCGTACTGCGGCGCCGGGGCCGCGAACGGCGCGGGCAGTCTCGGGTAGTGCGTGCGCACGATGCGGATGCCGAGTTCCGAGACCAGCTCGAAGGCGGTCAGCCGGTCCCCGGCGCGCGCCTGCATGTGGGTGAGCAACCGCAGCGCGTCGGGTACGGAGTCCAGCGCCACGAACGCGACCGCCCGCGCGCGCGGCTTCGGATAGAGCTTCAACACCGCCGCGGTGATCACGCCGAGGGTGCCCTCGGCCCCGATGAAGAGCTGCTTGAGGTCGTAGCCGGTGTTGTCCTTCCTCAGCCCGCGCAGCCCGTCCCAGACCTCGCCCGAGGGCAGCACCACCTCGAGCCCGAGCGTGAGATCGCGCGTGTTGCCGTAGCGCAGCACCTGCACCCCGCCCGCGTTCGTCGACAGGTTCCCCCCGATCTCGCACGTCCCTTCCGCGGCGAGACTCAGCGGGAACAGGCGGTCGGCCTCGTCCGCCGCCTGCTGCAGCGTCGCGAGCACGCACCCGGCTTCGGCGGTGAGCGTGCCGTTGACGGTGTCGATGCCGCGAATCCGGTTGAGCCGGGAGACGTTCAGCACCACCTGCCGCCCGCTCGCGTCGGGCGTCGCACCGCCGCACAGCCCGGTGTTCCCGCCCTGCGGAACGATGGCGGTGCGGGCTGCGGCGCAGAGCTTCACCACGCGCGCCACCTCTCCGGTCGTCGCCGGCTTCACGACCGCAAGGGCCTTGCCGAACCAGCGCTTGCGCCAGTCGGTCGCATGCGGGGTCGTGTCGGCGGGATCGGTGAGAACGTGCGCGGCGCCGACGGCTTCGGCGAGCCGCGCGCAGAGCTGCTCGGGCGTCATGGCGCGATTGTAGCGTCGGGCCGGCCGCTCAGAAGGCCGGCTGCGCGCAGCGGCGCTCCTGCGCGACTGCGTCCGCGCCCGGAGCGGCGCGGATCGCCACACACCCTTCGTCGACGCCGTCACCCGCGCGCACGCGCGTCTATCTATCCCAGCCAGCGCGTCGACTTCGGGTCGCGCAGGAGCTCCGCGACGCGCAGCGGCTTGTGCTCGGCGTGCGCCAGGACCGCGAGGAAGAGCTGCGCGGTGGCGAGCGCATCGGCCACCGCATCGTGCCGGCTGAACGCTTCGATCCCGAAGCGCTCGAGCCAGGGATCGAGTCCCTTGTACCGGACGCCGTCGGTGCGGACAAGGTCCGGAGCGACGTACGCGAGGTCGATCCACTGCGCCTCGAACGCCTCGCCGAGGTGCTCCAGCGTCGCCCGGCGGATCATGCTCGCGTCGAAGGGGGAGTGGTAGCCGACCACCGGGGCCCGGCCGGCGAACTCGAGGAAACCGAGCAGCGCCTCGACCGGCTCCTCGCCCTCGCGCTGCTGGGTCCCGCCGATGCCGTGGAGAAGAATGTTGTCGCGGCTGGACGCCGCGGCCTGGCGCAGCACCGTGTAGAACGCACGCCCGAGGTCGATGCGCCCTGCCTCGACCGTGACGGCCCCGATCGCGATCAGTCGGTCGCGCCGCATGTCGAGCCCGGTCGCCTCGACGTCCGCCACGACGAACCGCGCGCCGGCCACCGCGGCATCCGGCGCGGCCGCAGGCAGGCCGCGCCAGCGGTCGAGGCGCGCGCGCGCGTCGGGGGCAAGCGCCACCGGTCGGGCGATGAGCTTCGTGAGCCAGCGCATCGCGCCCCGCTAGCGCAGCTGGTAGTCGAGCGCGATGCGCTTCTGCAGCTTGCGCGCCTGCCGGAACGACTCCTTGAGGATGCGCCGGTCGAGCTCGTTCAGCGCGCGCGGGTCGATCCGGTTGCTGCCCGCCCCCGGCTCCGGGTCCAGGTGCTGGCGCCGCAGCCGCAGCAGCAGCACGAAGTAGAACGCGTCGATGATCGCCTCGATCTCGTCGGCCGGCACGCGCAGGATCCGGGCCGCGTGCCGCAGCCGCTCGGCGGTGTTCTGCGCCTCTGCGCCGCTCGCGAGCCCGAAGATGCGGGCCGCGTCGGTGAACACGCGCGTGCCCTGCGCCTTGAGATCGATGGTGCCGCGCTCCGCGCCGCTGCCGGCGGTCTGGAAATCGCCGAAGAACCCGAGCGGCGGCTCCGTCTGCAGGGCGTTCTGCGCCATCATGCGCAGGAAGCGCTGGTCGTCGCGCGTCGCCCCGCCGAGCCACGCGCGCAGGTCGAGCGCGAGCTGCGTCTCGCCACACAGCGGCCGGAAGTCGAAGAAGATGTTGGCGTTGAGCAGCGCCGCCGGATCGGGGTTGCGGATCCAGTCGCCGAACCGCAGGCGCCACTCGGCGGCGGAGAGGCACCACTTGGGGTTGCCCGCCATGATCTCGCCCCGGCAGAGCGGAAATCCGCACGCGTCGAGCGCGACGTTCACCGCCTGCGCGAACGGCAACAGGCGCGCGCGCACCGGTTCGGCCGCGCCCTCGGCCGCGAAGACGATCGCGTTGTCCTGGTCGGTGCTGAAGGTCTGCTCCTGCCGCCCCTCGCTGCCGAGGGCGAGCCAGCAGAAGCCGATCCCGGACAGGTCGTGGCGCGCGGCCTCGAGCGCCAGGACGCGCTCGGTGAGCCGGTCGTTGAGCGTCGCGACGAGCCCGGTGAGCGCCTCGGCGCTGACGCCCTGGGCGAGCAGGGTCTTCGCGAGCCCGCGGATCTCCTCGGCCGCGCGGCGCAGCGCCGGCAGGTCCCGGGCGTGATGCACGCCGGCCAGGACCTCGCGCATCGTCATGCGCTGCAGCGCGAACAGGCTCCGCTCCGAGACGACGCCGAGGAGGGTGTTGCCGTCGCGCACCAGCAGATGGCGGATCGCGTGCTGCGCCATGAGCCGCGCCGCGTCGTAGAGGGTCGCGGTCGGCGGCAGGCTGAGCGGCTGCGGCGCCATGAAGTCGCGCAGCGGCCGGCTCGCGTCGAGCGTCCCGTCCGCCGCGTGGCGCACGACGTCGCGCTCGGTGAAGATTCCCGCCGGCGCGCCGTCGGCCTCCACCGCGACCACCGAGCCGATGCCCTCCCGGCGCATCTCGGTGAGCGCGGCCTGCAGCGGCGCATCGACCGGGCAGGTCACCGGCGGGCGCTTGATCGCGGTGGCGCGGGGGCGCATGAACGGGCGGTCGGAGAGCGTCTCCGCGCCGTAGGCGCTGCGCAGCGCGCCGCGCGCCTGCTGCAGCAGGCTGTCCATGTGGCGGGTGGCGAAGTGCCGGAACTCCGGGCTCGCGCGCATCAGCTCCTCGACCGCCTCGCGCCCGAGCTCGTAGCAGAAGACGTCCTCCACCGCCTGGTACACGCCGGTGGTCGCGCGCGCGCCGAGCAGCGCGTTGAGCGGGAACATCTCGCCCACGCCGTACTCGAAGTCCACCCGTTCCTCCGCCCCCGCGCCCGCGCGCGAGTGCACCAGGCCGCGCTGGATGAGGTGGAGCGTCTGCGCGGCCCCCTGCGACGGGGCGGCGACGATCGCTCCCTTCTCGTAGTAGGCGAGCTTCAGGCTGCCCGCGACGAGGCGCAGGGCGCCCTCCTCCATCGCGTTGAACGGCGCGTACCGGCGCAGGAAATCGACGGTTGCGCGCTCGAGCTGCGGCGGTGCGGAGGCTGACGCCACGGCGATGGCGGAACGGGGCGGCGCGGCCAGGCGCCCGCCGCCCCGCCTGCGGCTATTGCGCCTGCTTGAGCTGCTCGAGGATGGCCGGGTTCTCGAGCGTGGAGACGTCCTGGGTGATCTGCTCGCCCTTGGCGATCGACCGCAGCAGGCGGCGCATGATCTTGCCCGAGCGCGTCTTGGGCAGGTTCTCGCCGAAGCGGATGTCCTTCGGCTTGGCGATCGCGCCGATCTCCTTCGCCACCCAGTTGCGCAGGTCGTTGGCGATCTTCTGCGCCTCGGCGCCGGACGGTCGCGGCTGCTTCAGGACGACGAACGCGCACACCGCCTCGCCCGTGAGGTCGTCGGGCCGGCCGACCACCGCCGCTTCCGCGACGAGCGGATTCGCGACCAGCGCGGACTCGATCTCCATCGTGCCGAGGCGGTGCCCGGAGACGTTGAGCACGTCGTCGATGCGGCCGACGATGCGGAAATAGCCGTCGGCATCCATGCTCGCGCCGTCACCGGCGAGGTAATACTTGCCCTTGAAGTCCTCCGGGTAGTAGCTCTTCTTGTAGCGCTCCGGGTCGCCCCAGATGGTGCGGATCATCGACGGCCAGGGACGCTTGATCACCAGGATCCCGCCCTTGCCGCGGCCCACCGACTGGCCGGTCTCGTCCACGATGTCGGCGATGATGCCCGGCAGCGGAAGCGTGGCCGAGCCCGGCTTGGTCGGCGTCGCGCCCGGCAGCGGCGTGATCATGATCGCGCCGGTCTCGGTCTGCCACCACGTGTCGACGATCGGGCATTTCTCCCGCCCGACCGTGGTGTGGTACCACATCCACGCCTCCGGGTTGATCGGCTCGCCCACGGTGCCGAGGATGCGCACGCTGGACAGGTCGTATTTCTTCGGCAGGTCGCCGCCGGCCTTGATGAGCGACCGGATCGCGGTCGGCGCGGTGTAGAAGACGTTGACCTTGTGGTCCTGGATCATCTTCCAGAACCGCCCGGCGTCCGGATAGGTCGGAACGCCCTCGAACACGACCACCGTGGTCCCGGCGGCGAGCGGCCCGTACACGATGTAGCTGTGGCCGGTGACCCAGCCCACGTCGGCAGTGCACCAGAAGATGTCGGTGGGTTTGTTGTCGAACACCCACTTCACGGTCAGCACGCACCCGAGCAGGTACCCGCCGGTGGAGTGCTGGACCCCTTTCGGTTTGCCGGTCGAGCCCGAGGTATACAAGATGAAGANNNNGATGAAGAGCGGGTGCTCGGCGTTGACCCAGGTCGGCTCGCACGTGTCCGGCTGCCCCTCGATCACGTCGTGCCACCACTTGTCGCGCGGGGTCTGCATCGGTATCGGCGAGCCGCTGCGGCGGTAGACGATCACGTTCTTGACCTTCTCGCACCCGCCCATCGCGAAGGCCTCGTCCACGACCGGCTTGAGCGGGATCTCCCGGCCGCCGCGGAACTGGCCGTCCGCGGTGATGACCTCGGTCGCCCCGGCGTCGATGATGCGCTCCTGCAGGCTCTTGGCCGAGAATCCGCCGAAGACCACCGAGTGGGTCGCGCCGATGCGCGCGCAGGCCTGCATGGCGACCACCACCTCGATCGACATCGGCATGTAGATGAGGACCCGGTCGCCCTTCTGAATGCCGTGGGACTTCAGGGCGTTGGCGAACCTGCAGACCTGGTGGTAGAGCTGCTTGTAGGTGATCCGGGTCACCTTCCCGTCGTCGGCCTCGAAGATGATCGCAAGCTTGTCGGGCTGCGACGCGAGGTGCCGGTCGAGGCAGTTGTACGAGGCGTTCAACTCGCCGTCGTGGAACCACTTGAAGAACGGCGCGTTCGACTCGTCGAGCACTTTCGTGAACGGCTTCTTCCACGCGAGGTGCTCGCGCGCCATGCGGCCCCAGAAGCCCTCGAAGTCGCGCTCGGCCTCGTCGCACAGGGCCCGGTACGCCGCCATGCCCGAGACGTTGGCGTTCTGCACGATGTCCGCAGGCGGCGGGAAGACGCGGGACTCCTGCAGGACCGATTCGATCGTGGCGGACATGGGGCGGACTCCTCCTTCGAAC
>JAGVSZ010000500.1 GCA_019137045.1 Betaproteobacteria bacterium | reverse complement strand
TGCAGCACCCACCAGCCGATCTCGAAGCGCACCTTCCCCTGCGCGATCCAGGCCTGCACGATGCCGAGGAGGTTGCTGTACACCATGTACGCGAGCACGGCGAAGATGAGGTTCACCGACCGGCTCGCGCGCGGGTTGACGAACGCGAGCGGGATGGCGAGCAGCGCCAGGTTGAGGGCGACCAGCGGCAGGCCGATCCGCCACATCAGCTCGGCGCGCCACTCGCGGTTGTGCGACTGCAGGAGTTCGAGCGTCGGCACCGCCTTGGGCCAGCGCCCGCGCGACTCGTACTCCTTCGCCTTGATGCGCAGCGCGTAGCGGTCGAACTCGGTGACGCGCCACTCCGCGCTGCCGAGGATGCCGTCGTAGCTGCGCCCGTTGCGCAGCACCGCGTAGCGGTCGCCGTCGTCGCTCGCCTCGATGTGGCCCTCGCGCGCGACCGTCACCCCGGTCCGGCCGCGCTTGGAGCTCGCGATGAACACGTTGCGCACGCGCCCCTCCTCGCCGTCGACGCCTTCGACGAAGAACACGCGCTCGGAGTTGGCCGACTCGCGGAACACGCCCGGCGCGATGCGCGAGACCTCCTCCCGGCTGTCGAGCTGGCGCCGGTATTCCTGCGCGCGGTCGTTGGTCCACGGTGAGAGGAACAGCCCGAGCAGCGCGCTCAGCAGGATGATCGGCGCGGCGAAGATCAGCACCGGCCGCACCCAGGCGAAGAGCGACACGCCCGCGGCCGACCAGATCACCATCTCGGAGTCGCGGTAGCTGCGCGACACGGTCATCAGGACCGAAACGAACACCGTGAGCGCGAGCAGGATCGGCAGGTAATTCATCGCGGTGAAGCCGATCAGCGCGAGGATCGCGTCGGAGGGGATCTTGCCGCCGGCGGCGCGCGACAGCAGGCGCACGAGCTGGCTCGTGACCACGATCGCGAGCAGCACCGAGAACACGGCCGCGGCGTAGCTGCCGAACTCGCGCAGGAGCGAGCGCTGGAAGATCACGGCGCGGGCGCTGCGCGGCCGCAGTGCTGCGGATTTTGACGCGCGCGTTTCAAAGCGGGGATAATCCGGGCCGCCCCCGCGCCGGGGCGGCCGCGCGCGGACGCGGCGCCGATTCGCAGGAGGACCGCTTGGAATTTAGCACGAAAACCCTCGCGCCCGAGCGCGCGCCGGGCGCCTGCGTGGTCGCGGGCGTGTTCGAGTCGCGCAAGCTGTCGGCCGCCGCCGCGGCGCTCGATCGCGCATCGGGAGGCGCGGTGCGCGCGCTGGTGAAGCGCGGCGACATGGACGGCAAGGCCGGCACCGTGCGCATGCTCTACAAGACGCGGCGCGTGGCGGCCGAGCGGGTGCTGCTCGTCGGGCTGGGAAAGGAAGCGGACTTCGGCGCCAAGGCCTATCGCGAGGCGGTGCGCGCCGCGGTCGGCGCGCTCGCCGAGACGGGCGCGGTCGACGCGCACGTCTTTCTCGCCGACCTCCCGGTGCGCGACCAGGACCTCGCCTGGCGCGTGCTGCAGACGACCACGGTCGCCGCGGAGACGCTCTACCGCTTCGACGAGATGAAGAGCAAGAAGAGCGCGCCGCGCGCGCTCAAGCGGTTCGTGATCGCGACCGCGTCGAAGGCCGGCGCCGCCGACGCGGCACGCGGCCTCGCCGAGGGCCGGGCGATCGCCGCCGGGGTCGCGCTGGCGCGCGACCTCGGCAACCTTCCGGCCAACGTCTGCACCCCGAGCTACCTCGCCGACGCCGCCACGCGGCTCGCGCGCGACTGGAAGCTCGGCGTGGAGGTGCTGGAGCGGCGCGACATGGAGCGCCTCGGCATGAACACGCTGCTCTCGGTCGCGCAGGGCTCGCGCCAGCCGCCGAAGTTCATCGTGCTGCGCTACAACGGTGCGGGCAAGGGCGCCAAGCCGGTGGTGCTGGTGGGCAAGGGCATCACGTTCGACACCGGCGGCATCTCGATCAAGCCGGCGGCCGAGATGGACGAGATGAAGTTCGACATGTGCGGCGCGGCGAGCGTGCTCGGCACGCTGCGCGCGCTCGCCGAGCTGGCGCCGGCGATCAACGTGGTCGGCCTCGTGCCGGCCACCGAGAACATGCCCGGCGGGGCGGCCACCAAGCCGGGCGACGTCATCAAGAGCATGTCGGGCCAGACGGTCGAGGTCCTCAACACCGACGCGGAGGGCCGGCTGATCCTGTGCGACGCGCTCACGTACGCCGAGCGTTACGACCCGGCGGCGGTGGTGGACGTCGCGACCCTCACCGGCGCGTGCGTCATCGCGCTCGGCCACGTCGCGACCGGCTTGTTCTCGAACCGCGACGAGCTCGCCGACGAGCTCGCCGACGCCGGGCGCCAGGCGTGGGACCGCGCCTGGCCCATGCCGCTGTGGGACGACTACCAGGAGCAGTTGAAGAGCCCGTTCGCCGACCTCGCCAACATCGGCGGGCGCCCGGCGGGCAGCGTCACCGCCGCCTGCTTCCTGTCGCGCTTCGCCAAGAAATACCCGTGGGCGCACCTCGACATCGCCGGCACCGCCTGGACCTCGGGCAAGAACAAGGGCGCCACCGGCCGCCCGGTGGCGCTGCTCGCCCGGTTCATCCTGAACCGGGCGGCGATGGCGTGACGCGCATCGATTTCTACCTCGACGCCGGCGACCGCCTGCAGGTCGCGTGCCGGGTGGCGGCGAAGGCGCTCGCGCAGGCGCACAGGGTCGTCATCTACGCGCCCGACGGGGAGATCGCGCGCGCGGTCGACCGCCTGCTCTGGACCACGCCCCCGACCGGATTCGTGCCGCACGTGATGGCCGACCACCGGCTCGCGGACGAGACGCCGGTCGTGATCGCGCGCGAGGCCGCGCAGCTGCCGCACGACGACGTGCTGGTCAACCTCGACCGCGAGCAGCCGGCGTCGTTCGCGCGCTTCGCCCGGCTGGTCGAGATCGTCGGGCGCGACGAGGACGACAAGCAGGCGGCGCGCGGCCGCTACCGGCTCTACCGCGACCGCGGCTACGAGATCCACACCCACCGGCTCGGCGGCGATGGCTGACCCGCCCGATCCCGCGCTGCCGGGCACCGAGGAGATTCTCGACAAGGCGAACGCGCTCCTCGCGCGGCACCGCGCGGCCCGGCCCGCCGCCCGCACGGAACCGCCGGTGGACTTCCCGGTGCTCACCGAGATCCTGGAGGAAGCGACCGCCGCCGGCTACACCGAGGTGCAGCTCGCCCAGCTCGAGCGCGACCTGCGCCTCGAGCTCCTCGCGCTGCTCGGGCCGGAGTTCGAGCGCCTCGTCGAGGCGAAGGTGCACGACCGCATCGGCGCGAAGATCGACGAGGTGATGGGGCTCGCGCGCAAGGTGCTCGAGGCCGAAGTGCGCGCCGCCGTGCGCGACGCGCTCGGCGAGGTGATCGCCGAGGAGACCGCGCGGCTCAAGACGGGCACGCAATGGAACTCGCCAAGACCTTCGATCCGGCCGCCATCGAGGCGCGCTGGTACCCGTTCTGGGACGCCCGCGGCTATTTCCGCGCCGGCGCCACGCCGGGCAAGCCCGCGTTCTGCATCCAGCTCCCGCCGCCGAACGTCACCGGCGTGCTGCACATGGGGCACGCGTTCAACCAGACGATCATGGACGCGCTCACGCGCTACCACCGGATGCGCGGCGACAACACGCTCTGGCTGCCGGGCACCGACCACGCCGGGATCGCCACGCAGATCGTGGTCGAGCGCCAGCTCGAGGCGCAGGGCACGAGGCGCGAGGCGCTCGGGCGCGCGCGGTTCCAGGAGAAGGTGTGGGAGTGGAAGGAGCAGTCCGGCTCGACCATCACCGAGCAGATGCGCCGGCTCGGGGCCTCGTGCGATTGGAGCCGCGAGTACTTCACCATGGACGGGAAGCTCTCGGCGGTCGTGGTCGAGACCTTCGTGCGGCTCTACGAGCAGGGCCTCGTCTATCGCGGCAAGCGCCTGGTCAACTGGGACCCGAAGCTCGGCACCGCGGTCTCCGACCTCGAGGTCGAGAGCGCCGAAGAGGAAGGACGCCTCTGGCACATCCGCTATCCGCGGGTGGACGGAACGGGCTTCGTGGTGGTGGCGACCACGCGGCCCGAGACGATGCTGGGCGACGTGGCCGTCGCGGTCCACCCCGACGACGCGCGCTACCGCGACCTGGTCGGCAAGCAGGTGACGCTGCCGCTCACCGGGCGCACGATTCCAGTGATCGCCGACGAGTACGTCGATCCGGCGTTCGGCACCGGCTGCGTGAAGATCACGCCGGCGCACGACTTCAACGACTGGAAGGTGGGGCAGCGGCACGGCCTCGCCCCGATCGCGATCCTGGCGCTGGACGCGAGCGTGAACGAGAACGCGCCGGCACCGTACCGCGGCCTCGACCGCTACGAGGCGCGCAAGCGCGTGCTGGCCGACCTGGAGGCGGCCGGGCTGCTGGACGCGGTCAAGCCGCACCGGATGATGGTGCCGCGCTGCGCGCGCACGAACGAGGTGGTCGAGCCGATGCTCACCGACCAGTGGTTCGTGGCGATGTCGAAGCCCGCCCCGCCCGGAACGCTCAACCCCGGCAAGTCGATCGCGCAGGTGGCCCTCGAGGTGGTCGAGCGCGGCGAGGTGAGGTTCTTCCCCGAGAACTGGGTCAGCACCTACAACCAGTGGCTCGCGAACATCCAGGACTGGTGCATCTCGCGCCAGCTCTGGTGGGGCCACCAGATTCCCGCGTGGTACGACGACGCCGGGAACGTGTACGTCGCGCGTGACGAGGCGCAAGCGCGCGCGCAGGCGCGCGCCGCCGGCCGGAACGAGGCGCTGCGCCGCGACCCCGACGTGCTCGACACCTGGTTCTCCTCCGCGCTCGTGTGCCACTCGACGCTCGGCTGGCCCGCGCCGCAGGGCGACGACGAGCTCGCCTACCAGCTCTACCTGCCCTCGTCGGTGCTGGTCACCGGCTACGAGATCATCTTCTTCTGGGTCGCGCGCATGGTCATGATGACGACCCACTTCACCGGCCGCGTGCCCTTCCGCGACGTGTACATCCACGGCATCGTGCGCGACCACGACGGCGAGAAGATGTCGAAGTCCGAGGGCAACGTCATCGACCCGGTCGACCTGATCGACGGCGTCGCGCTCGCGCCGCTGCTCGAGAAGCGCACCACCGGTCTGCGCCGGCCGGAGAAGGCGCCGCAGGTGCGCGAGCGGACCCGGCGCGAGTTCCCGGACGGCATTCCGGCCTACGGCGCGGACGCGCTGCGCTTCACCATGGCCGCGTACGCGACCCTCGGGCGCAACGTCAACTTCGACTTCAAGCGCTGCGAGGGCTACCGGAACTTCTGCAACAAGCTGTGGAACGCCACCCGGTTCGTCCTCATGAACACCGCCGGCAAGGACTGCGGGCAGGACGAATCGCTGCCGCTGGAGCGCTCGTTCGTCGACCGCTGGATCGTGAGCGCGCTGCAGCGCGCCGAGGCCGAAGCCGAGCGCGGGTTCGCGGAGTACCGGCTCGACAACGTCGCCAACGCCGTCTACCGCTTCGTGTGGGACGAGTACTGCGACTGGTACGTCGAGCTCGCCAAGGTGCAGCTCGCGGACGGGAACGAGGCGCAGCAGCGCGCAACCCGGCGCACGCTGGTGCGCGTGCTCGAGGCGGTGCTCCGGCTCGCCCATCCGATCATCCCGTTCATCACCGAGGAGCTGTGGCAGAAGGTCGCGCCGCTCGCCGGGAAGTCGGGCGCGAGCATCTGCGTCGCGCCCTACCCGCAGCCGGATGCGGCGCGCATCGACGCGGCGGCCGAACGGCAGGCGGCCACGCTCAAGGACCTGGTGAACGCCTGCCGCAACCTGCGCGGCGAGATGGACATCCCGCCCGGCAGCCGCGTGCCGCTCTTCGCCGAGGGCGACGCGGCGGCGCTCGCGCCGCACTTCCCCTACCTCAAGTTCCTGGCGCGCCTCGCCGACGCGGCCGTGGTCGACGCGCTGCCCGACGCGGATGCCCCGGTCCAGGTCGTCGGCAACGCACGCCTGATGCTGCACGTCGAGGTGGACGTCGCCGCCGAGGTCGCGCGCCTCGGCAAGGAGGCCGCCCGCCTGCGGGGCGAAATCGCGAAGGCCGAAGGCAAGCTCGGCAACGCGAGCTTCGTCGACCGCGCGCCGGCGAACGTGGTGGCGCAGGAGCGCGAGCGGCTCGCGGGCTTCAAGGCGACGCTCGAGAAGATCGACGCGCAGCTCGCGCGCCTGAAGGCCAAGGCCTGAGCGGCGCGCGGGCGGCGCCGCCGCCCCCTTCCCGGCCGTCCGGACGATGCACTCCGCGCTGCGCGCCCTACGGCATCGCAACTTCCGGATCTTCTATCTCGGCCAGGGGCTGTCGCTCCTCGGCACCTGGCTGCAGACGGTGGCCACGAGCTGGCTCGTCTACCGCCTCACCGGCTCCGCGCTCATGCTCGGGCTCGTGGCCGGCGCGCAGCAGCTTCCGATCCTGTTCGTCTCGCCGCTCGCGGGCGTGTGGGCCGACCGCCTCGACCGGCGCAGACTCCTCGTGGTGATCCAGCTGCTGTGCGCGGCGCAGGCGATCGCGCTCGCGGCGCTGACCTTCGCGGGCGTGGTGACGGTGTGGCACGTCACCGCCTTTGCGCTGCTGCTGGGGTTGCTGAACGCGGTCGAGACCCCGACCCGCCAGGCCTTCCTGCTCGACATGGTGGGCTCCCGGGAGGACCTGCCGAACGCGATCGCGCTGCAGTCGATGCTGTTCAACGGCGCGCGGTTCGTCGGGCCGTCGATCGCGGGCGTCGTGCTCGCGGCCGCCGGCGAGGCGACCTGCTTCCTGCTCAACGGCATCTCGTACCTGGCGGTGGTCGCCGCCTACTGGGTGATCCGGGTCGCGCCGCGCGCCGCGGCGGCCGCGCGCGCCGCCTGGTGGCGCGAGCTGCACGCCGGCTTCCGCTACGCGTTCGGGTCGCTCGCCACGCGCCGGCTGATCTTCCTGCTCGCCGCGCTGTCGTGCTTCTCGGCGCCGTGGATGTCGCTCATGCCGATCTACGCGGCCGAGACCTTTCACGGCGACTCGCGCACGCTCGGCGTGATGGTGAGCGCGGTGGGGCTGGGTGCGCTCGCGGGCACGGCGTTTCTCGCGGCGCGGCCGAGCGTGCGCGGGCTCGGCCGCGTGATCGCGACCTGCGCGCTGCTCGCCGGCGCCGCGCTCGCGGCGTACGCGCTCTCCCGCTGGCTGTGGTTCTCCCTCGGCGCGCTCGCCGTCTTCGGTTTCGGCCTCATCGCCTCGGTCGCCTCCGCGAACACCGTGCTGCAGACCCTGGCCGACGAGGACAAGCGTGGCCGCGTCATCAGCATCTACGTCATGACCTTTCTCGGCATCGCGCCGCTCGGCAACTTCGCCGCCGGGGTGGTCGCCGAGCGCATCGGCGTGCACTGGACGCTCGCGGGCTGCGGCGCGTTCCTCCTCGCCGCCGCCGCCTGGTTCGCGTTCAGTCTCGCCACCTGGCGCGACGCGGTACGGCCGCTCTACGCGCGGCGCGGCATCGGCACGGGGCGCGAAGCCTAGGATCGGCGCGCCGGCGTGCGCCTCTCCGTGACCTGCGTCACGCGCGCTGCGGGCAGAACGGTGCGCGATTGTGGCGGCGCGATGGCATTGCGCGGACGGCGCGTCGCCGCGCCGAAACGCTGGTGTATAGTCGGCGCGAACCGCATCGGGAAGCACTCGCGCCAGCATGAGCCGCCGCATCGCCATCGTCGAGGACGACGCCGCCATCCGCGCGAACGTGGCCGACACGCTGCGCCGGCAGGGTTACGAGGCGATCGCGTACGAGGACCGCAAGGGCGCGCTCGCCGCGTTCCGCTCGCGGCTCCCCGACCTCGCGATCGTCGACATCGGGCTCGGTGACGAGCCCGACGGCGGCTTCGCGCTGGTGCGCGAGCTGCGCGCGCTGTCCGAGACGGTGCCGATCGTCTTCCTCACCGCGCGCGACAGCGACCTCGACCTCGTGTCGGGCCTGCGGCTGGGCGCCGACGACTACCTCACCAAGACGATCAGCATGCCGCACCTGCTGGCGCGCATCGCCGCGCTCTTCCGGCGCGTCGACGTCCTGCGCTCGCCGCCGCGCAGCGAGGAGGCGGTCGAGCGCGGCCCGCTGCGGCTCGACCTGAAGCGCATGACGGCGAGCTGGCGCGGCAAGCCGGTCGACCTCACGCTCACCGAGTTCTGGATGGTGCACGCGCTGGTGAAGTACCCGGGGCACGTGAAGAACCGCGATCAGCTCATGAGCGAGGCGAACCTGGTCGTCGACGACGGCACGATCACCTCGCACATCAAGCGCATCCGCAAGAAGTTCCTCGCCGCCGACCCCGCGTTCGAGGCGATCGACACCGTCTACGGCATGGGGTACCGCTGGGTCGAGGCGCCGGGGGCGGCTTGAGCGCGCCGGGCCCGG
>JAGVSZ010000006.1 GCA_019137045.1 Betaproteobacteria bacterium | reverse complement strand
CCGGGATCGACCAGGAACTCGGCGGCGCCGCGCCAGCGGCACGCGCGCCGGAACATCGCGTCGAGGGTGGGCACGGCGCGCGCCCTACTCGCGCATGCGGACGGGCAGGCTCCGTCCCCGCACCGCGGGCAGGAGCAGCATCACCAGGACGAACACGGCGGTCACCAGCTTGAGGTCCGAGGGCTGCAGGCCGAAGGCGAGCGCCATCGAGACCACCTGATAGTAGACGATCGCGCCGACCACCGGGGCGGCGAGCAGGCGCGCGACGGTCTGCGCGCCGACGATCGCCTCGCCGAGAATGACCGCGGCGAGGCCGTTGATCAGCACGCCGAACCCGAGGTTCACGTCGGCGAAGCCCTGGTTCTGCGCGAGCAGGCTCCCGCCGAGCGCGGCGAAGGCGTTGCCGATCCCCAGCCCCCAGAGGGTGTAGAGGCCGACGTCCACGCCCTGCGCGCGCGCCATCGCGAGGCTCGCGCCTACCGCGCGCATCGCGGTGCCGATCTCGGTCCGCAGCAGCCACCACAGCGCGAGGCAGGCGCAGGCCGCCAGCGCGCCGAGGAGCGCGATGCGCCGCCAGGTGTCGTCCTTGCCGGCGCCGAGCGCGAGCTCGAACACGTTCGCGAAGCCGAAGAGCGGGATGTTCGGCTGCCCCATGACGCGGATGTTGATGCTGTAGAGCGCCGTGAGCACCAGGATCCCGCAGAGCAGCGTGTTCACGCGCGCGTGCTGGTGGACGAGCGCCGTGGCGCAGCCGGCGGCGAAGCCCGCGGCCACCGCCGCCGCCGTCGCCACGATCGGGTGCGCGCCCGCGGCGAGGACCGCGGCGCAGACGCACGCGCCGAGCGGGAAGCTGCCCTCGCTGGTGAGGTCGGGGAACGCGAGCACCCGGAACGGGATCATGATCCCGAGCGCGGCGAAGGCGTAGATCAGGCTCTGGAGGAGCGTGACCGGGACGAGATGGACGAACGCGCCGAGCGCTTCCACCGGTCTACGCCTGCAGCAGCAGCTTGTCGTCGGCGAGGTGGAAGCGCTCGATCAGGCCCTCGACGGTGAGCGCGGCCTTGGCCGGGCCGCTCACGTCGAGGGCGATCCGGCCCTGGCGCATCATCAGCAGGCGGTTGCCGAAGCGGATCGCGTGCTGCATGTTGTGCGTGACCATCAGGGTGGTGAGGCCCGCGTCGCCGACGACCGCCACGGTGGCGTCCATGACGAGTCCCGCGGTGCGCGGGTCGAGCGCGGCGGTGTGCTCGTCGAGAAGCAGCACGTCGGGCCGGCGGACCACCGCCATCGCGAGCGCGAGCGCCTGCCGCTGTCCGCCGGAGAGGAGGTCGACGCGGGTGCGCAGGCGCTCTTCCAGCCCGAGCCCGAAGCGCGCGAGGAGCGTCCGGTCGCGCGCGCGGCCCTCGCGGCCGAGCGCCGCGCGGAAGCGGCGCCGGCAGCCGCGCCGCGCGGCCACCGCCAGGTTCTCCTCGATCGACATCGCGCCGGCGGCGCCGAGCGCCGGGTCCTGGAACACGCGTGCCACCCAGCGCGCCCGGCGATGGGCCGGCAGGCCGGTCACGTCCCGGCCGTCGATCAGGACCGCGCCGGTCTCGACCGCGAAGTCCCCGGCGACGGCGTTCAGGAGCGTCGACTTGCCGGCGCCGTTGTCGCCGATGACGACGGCGAAGTCGCCGGGCGCGACCGCGAGGTCGATCCCCCGCAGCGCGACGCGCTCGGCGGCGGTGCCGGGGTGGAAGACCTTGCCGAGGCCGCGCACCTCCAGCACGTCAGTTCACGACGCAGTTGCACGCGGCGAGCGACTGCGGCAGCCGCAGGTTGAACTTCGCGAGCTGCTTGGCGCTCACCTTCGGCTCGTGGTCGGCGTAGGCCGGCTTGTAGTTCGCGAGCTCGCTCGGCTTCTTGCCCTTGAGCAGCTGGTCGGCGAGCCGCGCGGCGGCGGCGCCGATCTTGGGATAGGACACGGTGAAGCTCGCGAGCGCCGAGTGGTTGAGCACCGGGTCGGGGTTGGCGCTGATGAGCGGGGTGTTGATCTGCGCCGCGGCCGAGGCCACCGCCGGGTGCGCCGGCATCAGCAGGTTCGAGTTGAGCAGGTAGATGAAGTCGACGCCGCGCAGCGACTGCACGCGCGGGCCGATGTCGCCGAGCGAGTCGACCGGGACCGCCTTCACCTCCAGCCCGAGCTTCGCGGCCGCGGCCTTCATGCCGTCGGCCTGGGCCACGTCGTTCGCCTCGCCGGGGTTGAACGGCAGTCCCACCGACTTCGCGTTCGGCAGCAGCTCCTTGGCGAAGCGCAGGACCCCCTCGAGGTCCTGGAAGTTGGACGCGCCGACCATGCGGTCGGAGCCGTGGTCCCAGGACGGCACGAGCCCGGCGCGCACCGGGTCGGAGACCGCCGCGAACACGATCGGCAGCTTCGGGTTCTTGATGATCGTGCGCGCGGCCTGCGTCACCGGCGTGGTGATCGTGAGCAGCAGGATCGGGTCCTTCGCCTCCTGCTGCGCGAGGATCTGCGGCAGGAGCGCCGGGTTGAAGTTGCCGTGCCCGAACGAGTACACCACGTCCTGCCCCTCGCGGTAGCCGAGCCGCCCCAGCTCGGCCTTGAACCCGTCGCGCGCCTGGTTGAGCGTCGGGTGCTCGCCGAACGAGGCGATCGCGATCGTCTTCTGCGCCGCGGCGCCGAGCGGCGCGGCGGCCACGAGCGCGCACAGCGCGCCGGTCAGGAACTTCCGTCTCATAGCCTTCCTCCTCGTTGCAACGCCGGCCGCGCTAGAGCTGCCGGCCGATGATTTCGCGCATGATCTCGTTGGTGCCGGCGTAGATGCGGTGCACCCGGGCGTCGGCCCAGGCGCGCGCGATCGGGTACTCCCACATGTACCCGTAGCCGCCGTGGAGCTGGAGACAGGTGTCGAGCACCCGGTCCTGCAGCTCGGTCGTCCACACCTTGGCCATCGCCGCGGTGACCATGTCGAGCGCGCCGCGCGCGTGCAGCTCCACGCAGCGGTCGACGAACACCTGCCCGACCTCGACCTCGGTGGCGACGTCGGCGAGCCGAAAGCGCGTGTTCTGGTAGTCGAACACCGGCTTGCCGAACGCGCTGCGCGCCTTGACGTGCGCGAGCGTGCGCTCGAGCGCCGCGGCGCAGGTCGCCAGCGCGCGCACCGCGACGATCAGCCGCTCCTGCACCAGCTCCGACATCAGCATGCGCCAGCCGTCGTGCTCCTCGCCGAGGCGCGCGGCCACCGGCACCCGCATGTCGTCGAAGAAGAGCTCGGCGGTGTCCTGCGCCTTGTTGCCGGCCTTCTTGAGGTTGCGGCCCTTGCGGTAGCCGGGGGTCTTCGTGTCGACGAGCAGCAGCGAGATGCCGCGCGCGCCCGCCTCGGGCGCGGTCTTCACCGCGAGCAGCACCAGGTCGCCGATGATGCCGTTGGTGATGAAGGTCTTGGAGCCGTTGACGACGTAGTGGTCGCCCTGCCGCACCGCGGTCGTGCGCATGCGCTGCAGGTCGCTGCCGGCGTCGGGCTCGGTCATGCCGATCGAGGCGATCGCCTCGCCCGCGCACATCTTCGGCAGCCACGCGCGCTTCTGCGCCTCGCTGCCATAGCGCAGCAGGTACGGCGCGACGATGTGCGCGTGCAGGTCCCAGGCCGGCGCGCTCGCCCCCGCGCGCCCCAGCTCCTCCAGCAGCACCGCGTCGAACAGGAAGTCGCCGCCGGACCCGCCGTAGGCCTCCGGCACGGTCGCGCCGAGGATGCCGGCGGCGCCCGCCTTGCGCCACACCGAACGCGGCGTGAGCCCCTCCTCCTCCCATTGCGGCAGGTACGGCGTCACCTCCGCGGCGATGAAGCGGCGCACCATGTCGCGGTACGCCTCGTGCTCCTCGCGGTAGAGCGTGCGCGGGATGCGCGGCATGGCCGGGCTCATTCGTCGGCCCGGAAGCCCGATGCGCGCACCGCGCGGCCCCAGACCTCGGTGTCGCGGCGGATGATCTCGGCGAACGCCTCGGGCGTGCCGCCGGTCGGCTCCATGCCGGCGGCGGAGAGGCGCGCGCGCACCTCGGGGACGGCGATCGCGCGCTGCAGCTCGCGCACGAGCAGCGCCACCACCTCCGGCGGCGTCGCCGCGGGCGCGAAGAAGCCGAGCCACAGCGTCATGTCGAGCTGGCCGACGCCCTGCTCGCGGAACGTCGCGACGTCGGGCAGGCCGGGCGAGCGCCCGGTCCCGCTCTGCGCGAGAACGCGCAGCCGCCCTTCGCGCGCGAGCGCGGCGACCGAGGAGTCGATGTCGAACGCCGCGTCGATCTGCCCGCCGAGAAGATCGACCTTCAGCGGCGCCGATCCCTTGTACGGCACGTGCAGCGGCGCGATGCCGGTCTCGCGCGCGAACAGCACCTGGCCGAAGTGCCCGGCGCCGCCGGCGGAGAACGACCCGACCGACACCGATCCCTTCCGGCGCGCGTACTCGACGAACTCCTGCACCGATCGCGCGGGCGTGCGCGCCGGGTTCACCACCAGCACCAGCCGGAACGACGCCCCGTGCATGAGCGGCACGAAGTCGCGGACGGGGTCGTAACTCAGCTTCGCGTAGCTCGACGGGAAGATCGTCATCTGGCCGGAGCTCGCGACGAGCAGGGTGTAGCCGTCGGGCGCGCTGCGGGCGACGAACTCCGGCCCGAGGCGCTGCGAGGCGCCGGGCTTGAACTCGAGCAGCAGCGGCTGGCCGAGCGTCTTCTGCATCTCCTCGCCGACGATGCGCGCGAGCGGCTCGGTCGAACCGCCGCCCGGCGGGACGCTGATGACGACGCGGATGGGGCGCGCCGGATACTGCTGCGCCGCGGCGACGCCGAGCGCGCAAGCCGCGCCGAGCGCCGAGAGTGCTGCCGCCCACGACCTTCCCATGAGAGCCCTCCTCGCGCGAGCACGCTACGCGCGCGGCGCAAGTCTGTCAACGCTTCAATTGATTTTCTAATCTGCGCTCGATATTCTCCGCGCGTGACCGGCCGCATCCGCGTTCCGCATCCCGCCGAGGGCGCGCCCGACCCG
>JAGVSZ010000257.1 GCA_019137045.1 Betaproteobacteria bacterium | reverse complement strand
GCCGCCCCAGCCGCCGCCGGTCCACCCGCCGCTCGTCCAGCCGCCTCGGTGCGGCCCGGTGCCGCGCGAGAAGCCGCCGCGCGACCCCGCGAGGAACAGCGAGAAGATGAACGCGAGCACTCCGGCGCCGAGGCCGATCGCGAGCGCGCCGGCGATCGCCCAGGCGATGAGGCCGACCACGCCGCCGGTGGCCGCCGATCCGAGCAGGCGGCCGAGCACGGCGGAGAGGACGCCGCCCAGGACCATCGTGACCACCAGGAGCAGGATCAGCGCCTCGGGGCCGGCGCCGAACTCGCCCTGCGGCTCGGAGCGCGGCGGCGGCGCCGGCAGCTTCTCGCCCTCGATCAGCCGCATCAGCTGCTGCGTGCCGGCCGCGATGCCGCCGTAGAAGTCGCCCGCGCGAAAGCGCGGCGAGATCACCTCGCTGATGACGCGTTTCGCGATCGCATCCGGAATCGGCCCCTCCAGCCCGTAGCCGACCTCCAGCCGCAGCTTGCGGTCGTTCTTGGCGACGAGCAGGATCACGCCGTCGTCGATGCCCTTGCGGCCGAGCTTCCACGCATCGGCCACGCGGATTCCGTACTGCTCGATCGCCTCCGGCGCGGTGGTCGGGACGATGAGGACGGCGATCTGGCTGCCCTTGCGCGCCTCGAAGTCGGCGAGACGCCGCTCGAGCTCCCCCGCCTGCTGCGCCGACAGCGTTCCGGTCAGGTCGGTGACGTGCGCCTTCAGCGGCGGGACCGGCACGAGGTCCTGCGCCGCGGCGAACCCGACCGCAAGGGCGAGCCCGGCCGCGCCGGCGGCCGCTGACAGACGCCGAAGCATCGCCGCGCGAGGAGCGCTACTTCTTGCCGCCGAAGTCGACCTTCGGTGCGGTCTGGATCGCCTTCTCGTTCTCGACGGTGAAGTTCGGCTTCGTCTTGTATCCGAACACCATGGCGGTCAGGTTGACCGGAAACTCGCGCACCAGCACGTTGTAGTCCTGCACCGCCTTGATGTAGCGGTTGCGCGCCACGCCGATGCGGTTCTCGGTCCCTTCGAGCTGGGCCTGCAGCTCGAGGAAGTTCTTGTCCGACTTCAGCTCCGGGTACCTCTCCACGACCACCATCAGCCGGGAGAGCGCGCCGGTGAGGTCGCCCTGCGCCTGCTGGAAGCGCTGGAGCGCAGCCGGATCGTTGAGCATCTCGGGAGTCAGCTTGACCTGGCCGGCGCGCGAGCGCGCCTCGGTCACCTGCGTGAGGACGTCCTTCTCCTGCTGCGCGAAGCCCTTCACCGTTTCGACCAGGTTGGGGATCAGGTCGGCGCGGCGCTGGTACTGGTTGGTCACCTCCGACCAGGCGGCGTTGATGCCTTCGTCGGCGCGCTGGATGTCGTTGTAGCCGCAGCCCCCGAGCGCGAGCGCCCCGGCGGCGGCGAGCACGGCCCACAGTCTCTTCATGTTCGGATTCCCCTTTGCGGTCGTTGTTGAACGGTCAAGGTGGCGCCGCGCCGGACGCTTTCAACCCGCCCATCGTCGCGCGCGCGAAGCACAGATCCTCCCACGCCTTCGCCTTGTCGGGCAGGTTGCGCAGGAGGTAGGCGGGATGGTAGCTCACGATGAGCGGCACGCCCTGGTACTCGAACAGCCGCCCGCGCAGGCTCGCGATGCTCGCGTCGGTGCCGAGCAGCGTCTGCGCCGCGAAGCGCCCCAACGCGAGGATGAGCTTCGGGCGGATCAGGGCGATCTGACGCACGAGGTGCGGACTGCACTGCGCCACCTCGAAGGGCTCGGGGTTGCGGTTCCCGGGCGGGCGGCACTTGAGGACATTGGCGATGTAGACGTTCGCGCCGCGCGCGAGCCCGAGCGCGGCGAGCATGCTGTCGAGCAGCCGTCCGGCCTGGCCGACGAAGGGCTCGCCGCGCGCGTCCTCTTCCGCGCCCGGCGCCTCCCCGACGACCATCCACTCCGCCCGCTCGTCCCCGACGCCGAAGACGCTGTTGCGGCGCACCTTGCAGAGCGGACAGTCGGCGCACTCCGCGACCGCTGCCTTGAGCGCGGCCCAGTCGAGCGCCGCGATGCGTGCCGCGCGCTCGTCGGGCACGAGCGCCGCCGGTTCGCCCTCCTGCCGGTCGGGCGCGCGCCCCGCACCCTCGCCGCGGGGCGCTTCCCCCGGCGCCGGCACCGCCGCGGCACCCCGCCGGCGCAGCCGCCAGCGCGGGCCGAGCCCCATCTCGTCGAGGAGGAGATCGCGGCGCGCGGTCACAAGGGATGGCTCAGCAGCAGCGCGTCCTCGCGCCCCTCGCGCGCCGGGTAGTAGTCGCGCCGCGCGCCGACCTGCTCGAACCCGAACCCGGCGTACAGCGCGCGCGCGGCGCGGTTGGAGGGGCGCACCTCGAGCAGGAGGACGCGCGCGCCGTAGCTCCGCGCGACGCCCATCAGGTGCACGAGCAGGTCGCGCCCGAATCCGCGCCGCTGGAACGGCGCAGCGACGCTCAGGTTGAGCAGGTGCGCCTCGCCCGCTCCGATCATCATGATCGCGTAGCCGGCCAGGGCGCCGTCCGCGACGCCGGCCCAGCAGCTGTACCCGGCCGCGAGCGAGTCGCGGAAGTTGCCGAGCGTCCATGGAAACTCGTAGATGTCCTGCTCGATCGCGGCCACCGCCTCCAGGTCGCGCGCGGCGAGCGGGCGGCAGCGCAGCTCGGGCCGGGGCAGCGCGCTCATCGCTCGGCGGTCTTCAGCGCGACGCGTTCGCGCAGGTAGACCGGCACGGCGCGCTCGGGGTCGCTTCCCTCGCCGGCGGCGAGGCGCGGCGCCGCGAGCCGCAGCACCGCGGCGGCGGTCGGCAACACCTCGGCGCGGACCGCCTCGAGCCGGGCGCCGAGGCGCGCGACGAGGGCAGCGCGGTGCGCGGCGAAGCCCGGTCCGCACCCGGTCCAGCCCTCGCCCGGCGGCAGCGGGAGCGCATCGGGGCGATCGAGCCCCGCGGGAATGATCTCGTGCAACGTGCCGTCCCGCCTCTCGAACGCGGCATGGTACACCTCGCCCATGCGCGCATCGAGGCAGGCGATCGCGCGCTTGACGCCGCTCGCCTCGGCGAGCGCCTCGAGCGTGCCCACGGCGAGCACCGGCAGCACGCGCGCCGCCGCGATGCCCTGCGCGACGCCGCACGCGATCCGCAGGCCGGTGAAGGAGCCCGGCCCCGCGCCAAACGCGATCGCGTCGAGATTCCGCACGCCGAGCCCGGCCCGTCGCAGCAGCGCGTCGATCTCGCCCAGAATGAGCTCGGCCTGGCGCGCTCCCGCCGCGAGCGTCGTTTCGTGCACGCGCGCGCCGGTGCCGAGCGCGAGCGACAGCACCTCGGTGGCCGTTTCGATGGCGAGAATGTTCATCGACAGTGCGCCATTCTACCGGTGCGGCGGTACACTCCCGCGCCCAGGGAGGCTCCATGGACACGTCTGCGCAAGGCCTGCGCGTGCTCGTCACCGCCGGCGCGGCCGGGATCGGCCGCGCCATCGCCAGGACGTTCCTCGACCACGGGGCGCGCGTGCACGTCTGCGACGTCGATCGCGCGGCCCTCGACGAGGCGCGCCGGCTCATGCCCGCGGTCACCCAGACCGTCGCCGACGTGGCGCGCCTCGACGAGGTCGAGCGGCTCTTCGCCGACGTCCGGCGCAGCCTCGGCGGGCTCGACGTGCTCGTGAACAACGCCGGCATCGCGGGGCCGACCGCGAAAGTCGAGGACATCGCGCCCGCGGACTGGGACCGGTGCATCGCGGTCGACCTGAGCGGGATGTTCTACTGCACGCGGCTCGCGCTGCCGCTGCTCAAGGCCGCCGGCGGCGGCAGCATCGTCAACCTCTCCTCGGTGGCCGGACGGCTCGGGTTCCCGCTGCGCGCGCCCTACGCGGCGGCGAAGTGGGGCGTGGTCGGATTCACCAAGAGTCTCGCCATCGAAGCCGGGCCCGACGGCGTGCGGGTGAACTGCCTGCAGCCCGGCAACGTCGAGGGCGAGCGCATCGACCGGGTGATCGACGCGAAGGCGCAGGCGTTCGGAATCCCGTTCGAGGCGCAGAAGCGCAAGCTGCTCGAAACGGCGAGCCTGCGCACCTTCGTCACCGCCCAGGACGTCGCGAACATGGCGCTCTTCCTCGCCACCGACGCCGGGAAGCACATCTCCGGCCAGGCGCTGTCGATCTGCGGCGACCTCACCCACACCGTCTAGCGCATGGACCGGATCGGCGTCGTCGGCTGCGGCCTCATCGGGCGCGCCTGGGCGATCGTGTTCGCGCGCGCCGGGCACCCGGTCGCGGCGTACGACAGCGACGCCGCCGCGCTCGCGGCCAGCCTGGCGCTCGTCGACGGGGCGCTCGCCGAGCTCGCGCGCTTCGGCCTGCTCGCCGAGGAACCCGCGGCGGTGCGCGCGCGCATCGTTGCGGCGCCGGACCTCGCCGAGGCCGTGCGTGCTTGCGCGTACGTCCAGGAAAGCGTGCGCGAGACGGTGGAGGCCAAGCGCGCGATCTTTGCGCAGCTCGACCGCCTCGCGCCGCCCGACTGCGTTCTCGCGAGCTCGACCTCCTACATCCCCGCGTCCGCGTTCAGCGACGGGCTGCCGGGGCGCGCGCGCTGCCTGGTCGCGCACCCGGTCAACCCGCCGCACGTGGTGCCCGTGGTGGAACTCTGCCCGGCGCCGTGGACCGCGCCGGAGGTCCTGGCGCGGACCCGCGCGCTGCACGCGACGGCGGGACAGGTGCCGGTCGTGGTGCGGCGCG
The DNA here is from genome assembly GCA_019137045.1 of Betaproteobacteria bacterium. GTDB lineage: Bacteria > Pseudomonadota > Gammaproteobacteria > Burkholderiales > SG8-39 > JAGVSZ01. The sequence goes on along the minus strand of JAGVSZ010000257.1, from coordinate 305 downwards.
AGATCCCCGGCTTCCTCCTCAACCGCCTGCAGGCGGCGCTCGTCTGCGAGGCGATCCGGCTCTACGAGGACGGCTACGCGTCGGCCGAGGACATCGACCGGACCGTGCGCGACGGGCTCGGCCTGCGCTGGTCGTTCATGGGTCCGCTCGAGACGATCGACCTCAACGCGCCCGCGGGAGTGCTAGATTACGCGCGCCGCTACGCCGCGACGATGGTCGAGATGGACCGCGCTCAGGCGCCGCGCGAGTGGAGCGCGCAGGCCCTCGCGCGGCTCGACGCGGAGCGGCGCGCGGCGGTGCCCGCC
>JAGVSZ010000229.1 GCA_019137045.1 Betaproteobacteria bacterium | reverse complement strand
CCGCAGCCGCGGCGGGCGCGGTCTGCTGCGCGGGCGTCGCGGCGGGCGCGGTGGCCGGCTTGTCGGGCGCGGCCTGCCGCTGGATGCCGATCGGCTTGCCCCCGCCCAGGCGGCGGGCCTCGGCGTCGAACGGCGCCAGCGCGGCGACGAACGCAAACGTGAACAGCGCGCAAATCCACTTGGTCATGCTGCCTCTCTCCTCTCGGTTCAGAGCTTCCAGCCGCGGTGCAACGCTACCACGCCCGCGGCGAGGTTGAAGTATTCGACGTTCTCCAGCCCGGCGCGTTCCATCAGCGTGCGCAGCGCCTCCTGGTCGGGGTGCACGCGGATCGACTCGGCGAGGTAGCGGTAGGCGTCCGCGTCGGCGGCGATGCGCCGGCCGAGCCACGGCAGCACCTTGAACGAGTACCAGTCGTAGGGCCGCTCGAGCGGCTTCCACACCTTCGAGAACTCGAGCACGAGCAGGCGCCCGCCCGGGCGCAGGACGCGCCGCATCTCCGCGAGCGCGCGCGCCTTGTGCGTCATGTTGCGCAGGCCGAACGCGACGGTGACGCAGTCGAAGCGCCCGTCGGGGAACGGCAGCCGCTCCGCGTCGCACTGCGCGACCGGGAGGACGGCGCCCGCGTCGAGCAGCCGGTCGCGCCCGAGCGCGAGCATGGCGCGGTTGATGTCGGTGAGCCACACCTCGCCCGCCGGGCCGGCGCGCCGCGCGAGCGCGCGCGCGAGGTCGCCCGACCCGCCGGCGACGTCGAGCACGCGCTCGCCGGGGCGCACGCCGGCGAGCTCGACCGCGAACGCCTTCCACAGGCGATGCAGCCCGAGCGACATCAGGTCGTTCATCAGGTCGTACTTCGGCGCGACCGACCCGAAGACGCCCGCCACCTTGCGCGCCTTCTCGCCGCTCGGGACCTGCTCGAAGCCGAAGTGGGTGTCGCCGGCCATGCGCCGGCTCAGCGCGTCGCGCAGCCGCCGCCGCGCGCGGCGGGCGCGGCGGACGTGTCGACCTCGCGGCTCGCGTCCGCCGCCTCCAGGCGCTGCAGGTACTCGGCCCACAGCCGGTCGCGGTTCACCCCGATCTCGTAGAGGTATTCCCACGAGTAGATCCCGGTGTCGTGGCCGTCGGAGAAGCGCGGCTGGATCGCGTAGCTTCCCACCGGCTCCACCCCGACGATGTCCACGTCCTTCTTGCCGGACTGGAGCGTCTCCTGCCCCGGCCCGTGGCCGCGCACCTCGGCGCTCGGGGAGTGCACGCGGAGAAACTCGTAGCTCAGCTCGAAGCGCCGCCCGTCGGCGTAGGTGAGCTCCATCAGCCGCGATTTCTGGTGCAGCTTGATCTCGGTGGGTGCGGGAAGGGTGCGTTCGGGTCCTGCCATGGTGCGCGGCCTTGCGGAAAGATCGGGATGCAGGCCGGGAACGCTACCACAAGGCCGCCCGGCGCAGGCGGCGCGCGCGCCGGCGCCCGGCTCAGCCGAACGACGCGGGGCCGAGAACGGAGAAGTTGGCGCGATCGAAGTCGTAGCCGCGCTGCACCACCCCGAGCAGCTTCACGCGCTTGACGTCCTCCTCCTCGCGCAGCTCCAGCTCGCGTCCGTGCTGGTACCAGCCCGACGGCAGGATCAGGGACGAGGGCTGCGCCGCGGCGTTCGGCAGCATGAACGCCTGGGTGAACGACTCCGGCGCGTTGTTCGGCGTGCTCGCCGGGCGCACCGCGACCGCGCTCCCCAGCCCGGGCAGGGCCGAGGCGCCGATCGTCAGCGAGCCGTCGATGCCGGCCATCAGCCAGCGCACCTCGCACAGGATGAAGCTGCGCGCGCCTTCGGGCTTGAGGCCGGCGAGCTGGCCGAGCGCGAGGCGCTCGCCGCCGCCCTTGCGCCGCAGGCGAAAGCCGTTCGCGCTCTCGTCGAGCGTCTCCCACTTCTCCGCGCTGAACCCGCCCGCGCTGTGCTCGGCTGCGGCCGCGGGCGAGACGCCCTGGTAGATGTAGAGCTGCTCGGCGTCGCGGCGGGTGTAGTCCCAGTGGCGCGCGGCGGTGCGGAAGGTCTTGCCGCTCAGCGCGAGGTGGATCGACTCGAGCCCGCTCGTGAGCTCGGTGCGCCCGGTGACGAGGCGGCGGGTGAACTGGCGCTGGGACGGCGACTCGATCCAGGCGCGCCCGAGCGCGGCGAGGAGACGCCCCACTTCCGGCTGCATGCAGTCCTTGCCGAGCCCGAGGGTCTGGGGATCCACGCCCGAGTCGAGCTTCTTGACGCGGCTGCGCACGCTGCGGCGGAGGTTGGCCGTCTCCAGGAACCGCACGGTCGGCCTGGCCGCTTCGGCCTTGCTCCAGGCCGGCGGCTGGTTGCCGGCCAGGTCGACCGCGTAACCCTGCGCGTCCGCGGTGGCGGCGGCGAGGTCCACCTTGTATGCCCACATCGTGGACCAGCGGCGCGTCCACGCCAGCTCCCGCGCCGCGAGCCCGAAGGGATTCGCGAGCGCGAGCAGCAGCGCCCGGACGTACACCTCGGTGCAGGTGGAGACCGACTTGGAGCGGTGTCCGGCCGACACGGTGGTCATGACCACCCCCGCCTGCTCGGCGGTCTGATACACCTGGTGCAGGGTCTGCCAGAGCTCCCCGTCCACTTCGCGGCGCGCGCGGTAGTGCACCAGCATCAGCTCGCCGACGCAGTCGAGCGCGCGCTGCGCGAGCAGCGCCTCCTGGCCGGCGAGATCGGGGCGGCGGTCCTCGATCGCGGCGCGCAGCAGGCGGCGATAGGCGCGGCCGAGCGTCATCCACAGGTCGAAGACCTGCTCGAACGCGGCGATCTCGTAGTCCTTGAGCGGAAGCGGCCGCGCCGCGAACTTCTTGCCGTGCTCGGCCTGCGCGATCACGATCGGCTCGCGCAGGCGCTCGAGGACCTCGAGGTACGCGCCTTCGGCCGGGGACACGTCCTCGAGCGACTCGAGCAGGCCGGTCAGCTCGTGGCAGGCCTGCTTCGGGTCGGCGAGCGTCGCGCGCGCGAGCCAGGCTTCGCAGCTCTTCGCGTCCGCCACCACCGGCTGCTGCGTGGGCAGAAAGCTCGGCATCGTGTCTTCTGGCGCCGGTCGGGCCCGGCCCGCCGGCGGCTCCCCGTTTGATATTCCGCTGGCATCGAGTATATCGCCCATTGCGTTGATTCGAATGGGCGTTTGCCGGCCCTTGCGGAGCCGGGGCGGCAGATGTCACAGCTTCGACGCGATCGCGGCCGCGAGGCGGGCGGGGTCGACCGGTGCCCTGAAGCCGCGCGTGCGCTGCGCCGCGGCCCACACCGGCGCGGGGAAGTGGCGGTCGTCGCGAAAGCGCGCGATCACGTGCCAATGGAGATGCGGCACGGCGTTGCCGAGGCTCGCGAGGTTCATCTTGTCCGGCCGGACGTGCTCGCGCAGCGCGGCCTCGACCGCGAACACCACCGCCATCAGGCGCGCGCGCTCGGCCGCGTCGAGATCGGTCATCTCGCGCACGTGGCGCGCGAGGACGACGCGGCAGAACGCGGGGTAGTCGGCATCGCCGACGAGCACGACGCGGCAGAAGCCGTCGCGCCACAGCACGGCGCCGCCGTCTTCGCGGCAGAGCTCGCAGTCCGGTGCGATCGGGTCGGGCACGCCGGCGATTGTAGGCGCGGCTCGCCGCGCCGGCCGCCCGGCTACTGCCGCGCGATGCGGTAGATCGCCCCGCTCGCGGTGATGGCGTAGATCTCGCGGCTCGCGTCCTCGCCGAACGAGAGCACCCGGCCGACGCCCGGCACGTTCCAGTCGACGCGCTCGATCGCCCGGCCGTCCGGCGCGAGCCGGAAGCTGCGGATGAAGCCGGCGCAGTAGTCGGAGTAGAAGTAGCGGCCCTGCAGTTCGGCGAGCGCGGCGCCGCGGTACACGTAGCCCCCGGTCACGGAGCACGCGCCGCTCAGGTGGTCGAACTCGAGCACCGGCAGCGTCTGGTTCGACCTGCTGCACGGGTCGTTCGGGTAGCAGGCCGAGGCCTCGGTGATCGGCCAGCCGTAGTTCACGCCCGGCGCGTCGGTCGCCACCGCGTTCACCTCCTCGAAGCGGCCCTGCCCGACGTCGGCGATGTAGAGGCGCCGGTCGGCCGGGTCGAACGCAAAGCGCCACGGGTTGCGCAGGCCGAGCGCCCAGATCTCCGCGCCGCGCCCGAGCCCGGCGAACGGGTTGGACGGCGGGATGCGATAAGGCAGGGTGCTCACGTCGATCCGCAGCAGCTTGCCGAGCAGGCGCGTGGTGTTCTGCGCGTTCATGTTCGGGTCGCCGCCGCCGCCGCCGTCGCCGGTCGAGAGGTAGAGCATCCCGTCCGGCCCGAACGCGGCGACCCCGCCGTTGTGGTTGTCGAAGGTCGGGTGCGGGATGCGGATCACCTCGCTGCCGGCCGCGTTCGCGACGTTCGGGTCCGCCGCGGACGCGGTGAACTGCTCGACGACGATGTCGCCGTCGAGGTTGGTGAAGTGCAGGAAGAAGCGGCCGTTCTGCGCGTACTGCGGGTGGAACGCGAACGACAGCACGCCGCGCTCGCCGCTGGTGGACACGCGCGCCGAGACGTCGAGAAACGGCGTCGGAAGCACCGCGCCGTTCCGGATCACGCGGATGCGCCCGGGGCGCTCGGCGACGAAGATCCGCGTCGCGTCGCCCGGCGGGGCGGCGAGGAAGATCGGCTGGTCGATGCCGGGGGCGGCGACCCGCTCCAGCCTGAGCGAGAAGGCGCGCTGCGCGTTGTAGCTCACCGTCGCGCTCGCGGCCTGGCCGGCGAGGACCTGGATCGTCTGCGTCGCGGCGGCCGGCGCCATCACTGCGGTCCCGGTCAGGACCGGGGTGGCGGTCACCGTGTACGCCCCGGGGGCGAGGTTCGGAACGGATCGGGTCGCGGTCAGGAACTGGCTCGTGCCGGCGCCGGCGACGGTAACGTGCGCCTCGGTGTTCGCCGGCAGCCCGACGACCTGCACGGTCAGGGCGCCAACCGTCGGCCCCGGCGCCGGCGCGGGCGCGGGGGCAGGGGGCGGCGCGGGGACCGGATCTGCCGGCGGTGCCGCGGCCGG
>JAGVSZ010000469.1 GCA_019137045.1 Betaproteobacteria bacterium | reverse complement strand
GCGCTCCCCAGCGGGAGCCACCCGGCGCCAGGCGAAAATCGGAGTCAGTCCATGCCCAAGCTCAAGACGAAGAAGAGCGCTGCCAAGCGTTTCCGCGTGAACGGCAGCGGTGGCGTGAAGCGCTCGCGCGCTTTTCTGCGCCACATCCTCACCAAGAAGTCCACCAAGCGGAAGCGTCATCTCCGCGGCACGACGGCGGTCCACGAGTCGGACACGCGCGCCGTGAAGCAGATGCTCCCGTACGCCTGATCGCGCGGAGGTCGAGACATGCCTAGAGTCAAGCGCGGCGTCACCGCGCACGCCCGCCACAAGAAGGTCCTCGCCAAGGCGAAGGGGTTCCGCGGCCGCCGCAAGAACGTCTTCCGCGTCGCCAAGCAGGCGGTCATGAAGGCGGGGCAGTACGCCTATCGCGACCGCCGCGTGAAGAAGCGCGAGTTCCGCGCGCTGTGGATCGCCCGGATCAACGCCGGTGCGCGCCAGTTCGGCCTGAGCTACAGCGCGTTCATGAACGGCCTCAAGAAGGCCGCGATCGAGATCGACCGCAAGGTGCTCGCGGACCTCGCCGTGGCCGACAAGGCCGCGTTCGCGAAGCTCGCCGAGCAGGCGAAAGCCCGCCTCGCGGCGTAGCGGCGCAGGCGCGCTCGGAGGTCCGGCGCGCCGGGCTGCGCACGGATGGACGATCCCGACGCCATCGTCGCCGCAGCGGCCGCGGCCTTCGCGGCCGCCGCCGATCCCGCTCAGCTCGAGCAGGCCAAGGCGCGCTTCCTCGGCAGGCAGGGCCGCGTCACCGAGCTCCTGAAGGGGCTCGGCAAGCTCCCGCCCGACGCGAAGCGCGCCGCGGGCGCGCGCATCAACGCGGCGAAGGACGCGATCGAGCAGGCGCTCGCCGACCGGCGCGCCGCGCTCGCCCGCGCGCAGCTCGACGCGCGCCTCGCCGAGGAGGCGATCGACGTCACGCTCCCGGGCCGCGACCGCGGGCGCGGCGGCATCCACCCGATCATCCGCACCTGGCAGCGCGTCGAAGCGATCTTCCGCTCGATCGGCTTCGACGTCGCCGACGGCCCGGAGATCGAGACCGACTGGTACAACTTCACCGCGCTCAACAACCCCGAGAACCATCCGGCGCGCTCGATGCAGGACACCTTCTACGTCGCGGAGAAGGACGCCGACGGACTGCCCCTGCTGCTGCGCACGCACACCAGCCCGATGCAGGTGCGCTACGCGCGCATGCACGCCCCGCCGCTCAAGGTGATCGCGCCGGGGCGCACCTATCGCGTCGATTCCGACGCGACGCACTCGCCGATGTTCCATCAGGTGGAGGGGCTGTGGATCGACGAGCAGGTCAGCTTTGCCGACCTGAAGGGGGTCTACACCGACTTTCTCCGCCGGTTCTTCGAGACCGACGATCTGCAGGTCCGCTTCCGCCCGTCGTTCTTCCCGTTCACCGAGCCCTCGGCCGAGATCGACATGGCGTTCCGCGACGGCCGCTGGCTCGAGATCTCCGGCGCGGGCCAGGTCCACCCGAGCGTCGTGCGCAACTTCGGCCTCGACCCCGAGCGCTACATCGGCTTTGCGTTCGGCTCCGGCCTCGAGCGCCTCACGATGCTCCGCTACGGCATCGACGACTTGCGGCTCTTCTTCGAGGGCGATCTCCGCTTCCTGCGGCAGTTCGCCTGACGCCGGCGCGCGACGATGCAACTGTCGGAGAAATGGCTACGCGCGCTGGTCGACCCGGCGCTGTCGAGCGACGAGCTCGCGCAGCTGCTCACCATGTCCGGGCTGGAGGTCGAGGCGTGCGTGCCGGTCGCGCCGGCGTTCACGCGGGTCGTGGTGGGCCAGGTGCTCGCGGTCGCGCAGCACCCGGGTGCCGACCGGCTCTCGCTCTGCAAGGTGGACGCCGGGCAGGGAGCGGCGCTCGACATCGTGTGCGGCGCCCCGAACGTCGCGGCCGGGATGAAGGTGCCGGTCGCGCTCGACGGGGCGGCGCTACCCGGCGGGCGCGCGATCCGGCGCGCGGACGTGCGCGGCGTCGCATCCGAAGGCATGCTCTGCTCCGCGCGCGAGCTGGGGCTCTCCGCGGATCACTCGGGCGTGCTCGCGCTCGCCGACGATGCGCCGGTGGGACGCGATTTGCGCGACTACGCGGCACTCGACGACCGGGTGATCACGATCAAGCTCACGCCCAACCGCGCCGACTGCCTGTCGGTGCTCGGCGTCGCGCGCGAAGTCGCCGCGCTGACCGGCGCGCCGCTGCGCGCGCCCGCATGCGCGCCGGTGCCCGCGCGCGCGTCCGACCGGCTGCCGGTGCGGATCGACGCGCCCGATCTCTGCGGCCGCTTCTCCGGACGCGTGATCCGCAACGTGAATGCGGCCGCGCCGACGCCGGAGTGGATGAAGCAGCGGCTCGAGCGCTCGGGGCAGCGGCCGATCTCCGCGCTGGTCGACATCTCGAACTACGTGATGCTCGAGCTCGGTCGGCCCACGCACATGTTCGACCGCGACAAGGTTGCGGGCGCGCTCGTGGTGCGCTGGGGGCGCACGGGCGAGAAGGTCGTGCTGCTCAACGGCCAGGAGGTCGAGGTCGACGAGACGGTCGGCGTCATCTGCGACGAGCGCGGGGTGGAGGCGCTCGCCGGCATCATGGGCGGCGACTCAACCGCGGTGAGCGACGCGACGCGCAACATCTACGTCGAGGCCGCGTTCTGGTGGCCGGCCGCGGTCGCGGGCCGCGCGCGGCGCTTCAACTTCACCACTGAGGCCGCGCATCGCTTCGAGCGCGGCGTGGACTTCGCCACGAACGTCGCTCACATCGAGCGCGTCACCGCGCTCGTGCTCGAGATCTGCGGCGGGGAGCCCGGCCCGGTCGACGACACCGTGACGCGGCTGCCGGAGCGCAAGCCCGTGCGCATGCGCGTCGCCCGCGCGCAGAGGGTGATCGGGGTGAAGATTCCCGGCGCGGAGATGGGGCGCGTCTTCGCGCGGCTCGGGCTCGAGCACCGGCGCGAAGGGACGGGCGCCGACGAGGCCTACGTGGTCGCGCCGCCTTCCTACCGCTTCGATCTCGAGATCGAGGAGGACCTGATCGAGGAGGTCGCGCGCGTCCACGGGTTCGACAACATCCCGGCCGTGCCGCCGTTGGCCGCCGCCGCCATGCGCTCGCCGCCGGAGAGCCGGCGTTCGCTGCACGACCTGCGCGCGCGCGCCGTCGAGGCGGGATACGAGGAAATCGTCGCCTACAGCTTCGTGGAGGCGGACTGGGAGCGCGACTTCGCCGGCAACGCGAACCCGATCCGGCTCGTCAACCCGATCGCGAGCCAGCTCGCGGTCATGCGCACGACGCTGATCGGGAGCCTGGTCGCGAGCGTCCGCTACAACCTTAACCGGAAGCTCACGCGCGTCCGCGTGTTCGAGGTGGGGCGGGTGTTCCTGCGCGCGCCCGGGGCGCCCGGCGGCGAGCTCGAGGTAGCCGGGATCCGCCAGCCGGTGCGCATCGGGGGCGCCGCGTTCGGTCCCGCGTTCGAGGAGCAGTGGGGCATCCCGCGCCGTCCGGTCGATTTCTTCGACGTCAAGGGCGACGTGGAAGCGATCCTCGCGCCCCTGACGGCCCGGTTCGTCCGCGGCGAGCATCCGGCGCTGCACCCCGGGCGCAGCGCCCGGATCGAGCTCGACGGCACCCCGATCGGCTGGATCGGGGCGTTGCACCCCGAGTGGCTGCAGCGGTACGAACTGCCGGGGCCGGTGATCGTGTTCGAGCTCGACGCGGCGCCGCTGATGCGGGTTGCCGTGCCGCAATACGACGCGATCTCGAAGTTTCCGGCTGTGACGCGTGACCTGTCCGTCGAGGTCGGTGACGAGGTTCCGGCACATGCCTTGCTAGAGGCGCTCGCGGCGAGCCGCCCGGGCCTCGTCCAGACCGTCCGGCTGTTCGACCTCTACCGCGGCCAAAATGTCGCGGAAGGGCGAAAAAGCCTTGCGTTTCGGGTAGTTATGCAAGATACTGCCCGCACACTTACCGACGCCGAAGTCGACGCCGCGATGGCGGATCTCGAGCAGGTTCTCTCGACCCGATTCGGCGCACAAAGACGTGGATAGCGTGAAGGAAGAGGAGGGGAGAGACCCCTCCCTGGGGAGACAAATGACCCTCACCAAGGCCGAGCTGGCCGACATGCTCTTCGAGAAGGTCGGGCTGAACAAGCGCGAGGCGAAGGACATGGTCGAGGCCTTCTTCGAGGAGATCCGCATCGCGCTCGAGAGCGGGGAGAGCGTGAAGCTCTCCGGGTTCGGCAACTTCCAGCTGCGCGACAAGCCGCAGCGGCCCGGCCGCAACCCGAAGACGGGCGAGGAGATCCCGATCACCGCGCGGCGCGTCGTGACGTTTCACGCCAGCCAGAAGCTGAAGGCGCTGGTGGAGCAGGCGCAAGGTGGAAAACAACCACAAATCGGCGAAGGTTAGCCTCCCGCCGATCCCGGCGAAGCGCTACTTCACCATCGGTGAGGTGAGCGAGCTGTGCGGCGTGAAGCCGCACGTGCTGCGCTACTGGGAGCAGGAGTTCACCCAGCTGCGGCCGGTGAAGCGGCGCGGCAACCGACGCTACTACCAGCACCACGAAGTGCTGCTCATCCGCCGCATCCGCGAGCTCCTCTACGAGCAGGGCTTCACCATCAGCGGCGCGCGCAACCGGCTCGACGAGTCGATGCGCGAGCGATCGAACCACCGCGAGAAGGCCGCGGAAGCGCCCGCCCCGCTCGACGCGAGCGATTTCGCGCGCATCCGGCGCGAGATCTCGGGCGTGCTCGAGTACCTGAGCGCCTGAGCGGCGTTGCCGCCGCGGTTTTCCCTCGTATAATCCCCGCTCCGGTCGGGGCGTAGCGCAGCCTGGTAGCGCACCTGCATGGGGTGCAGGGGGTCGAGTGTTCGAATCACTTCGCCCCGACCAATAATCAAGAACTTACGCGCTGCCCAAAACCGAGGGTGTCTAATAAAAGCGCGAGTGTCTAATAAATGGTGCGGTTCCGAAGCCGTCTGCGACCGCGGGTGGAACGGAAACGCTCTCCGGAA
>JAGVSZ010000260.1 GCA_019137045.1 Betaproteobacteria bacterium | reverse complement strand
GCGCGCGAGGCTGCGAGGTCCTCGAGCGCCTCCCGCGCCCGCGCAGTTCTAAGCCGGTTGGCCGATTTGTTTCACGACTGATTCGGAGCTAAACGCGACCATTTGTGCGCGAACTTCGGGAGGGGTGATCATGGCAGCGGCTGCACGGGGGGCTCGCGCGCCCGGGTCCGGTTCCGGAGGACGGCCCGAGCGCGCCGGTCGATGGGCTCGACGGCGCCGGCCAGGGCCGTGCGCGACGGCGCTCATTCTCGGCATCGCGTCGGCGCTGGCGCTCGCAGCGAGTCCGGCGGCGCATGCGCAGCAGGCGATCACCTGGAAAGTCGTCAACCGCTTTCCGCTGCTGCGCGAGGCCGAGGACCTGGACGCGCTCGCGACGAAGCGAGAGGCGTATCTCGCGCACCCCGATCAGCGCAATCCCGAGGACCGGATCCGGCCGACCCGCTGGGACGCGTTCGAACAGCGCTACGAACGGACGCTGATCGACGGTCCCGTGACCGTCCGCCTGGCGCTGGAGGGCGCGCCGCCCGGCGCTACCTGCACCTGGTTGGTGGACGACGCCCGGCTCCAGGACGCCGCCTGTTCCGGCGTCCTGGTCGATCTGCCGTGGACGGCGCGAACGGCGCGCGTCGAAGTGGTCGTGCACGGCGAGCGCGGCGAGCGGAGCCAGCGCCACACCCAGACGATCCGCGTCCGCTCGCTGCTGGTCGTCTCGCTCGGCGATTCCTATTCGTCCGGCGAAGGCGTGCCCGATCTGGACTACGCGCGCGCTCAGGGGCCCGCGCTCGCCGACAGCGCCGGCAGCGCGCTCCCGCGCCCGGCGGTCTGGTGGGACCAGCGCTGCCACCGCTCGCTCAACTCCGCCCCCGCGCAGGCCGCGATGGATCTCGCGCGGCGCGACGACCACGTCCAGGTGGTCTTCGTCAGCTTCGCCTGCTCGGGCGCCGAGATCGAGCGCGGCCTGCTCGCGCCCTATTCCGGGATGGAGAGCTATGCCCAGCTGGTCGAGCAGCTGCGCACCTACCTGCCGAACGCGCTCGGACTCGCCGCGAATCGGTCGGGCGGGTGCAGGCCTTTCGCCGCGACGGCGTACCGCGAGCGGGACTGCGCGCAGCCGGGCCGGTGCCAGCGTCCCGAACCCGACCGCAGCGACCCCATCGACTGCAGCCGCGTCCAGGGTGTCGATCACCCGGGGGGCGAGATCGGGGAGTGCGCGGCGCTCTGCGTAACGGCGGCGACCGGACTCCAGCACAATGCGGCGACCTACGTCAGCGCGTTGCCGTCGCAGCTCAACGCGCTCCTCGACCTCCTGTGCGAGTCCGCGAGCAGCACGGATGAGCTCCTCTCGCTCCGGCTGCGCGACTGCGCGCGGCTGCGCAGGCCGGTCGACGCCCTCGTGCTGTCGATCGGCGCCAACGACGTCGGGTTCGGTCCGCTCGTGCGCAACCTCGTGGTGCACGACAACGCCTTCAACCTGCCGGGGTTCGGGCTGCGCGTCCAGCGCGAGACGGCGCTCCTGTCCGAGCGCTTCGAGGCGCTCGATCACGCCCTGCGGCGGCAGGTTGCGGCGAAGCAGGGCGGAGAGCTCGAAGTCTTCATCAGCCAGTATCCCGATCTGACGCAGTACGACGGGTCGGACGATCGCTGCGGCATTCGCGACAAGATCATCCGGCTCGAGCAGCGTTCGTTCTCGTCGTGGTGGCTCGATCTCGTGTCCCTGGGCGTATCGGAGAACGAGATCGGAGACGCCAGGGCCTTCATGATCGGGCCGCTCACGCGCCAGGTCCGGTTTGCCGCCGGCCAGAACGGGTGGACGCTCGTCGACGGGCACATCGACGCGTTCAGGGGACACGGCTACTGCCATCGATGGACCGACGGCGACCCGCCGCCATGGAGCAACAACCACGGCGACTCGCTCGCGCGCCAGGGCTGGCTGGCGAATGCGTACGACCAGACGGCCCGCTACTCGTCCGGCGCGATGCATCCGAACATCCTCGGTCAACGCTGCCATGCCCGGGCGCTCGAAGCCGCGCTGGCGGGAAAGCTCCTGGGTCAGACGACGCCGGAGGGCCTCTGCAATCCCCGCAGGTCGTCCGATTGACTCGCCCTGGCGCGGCGTAGCGCGCCGTCACGGCGCCGGCGCTTCCCGCTGCGCCGCGCGCGGCTTGCCGGGCCGACTCTGCGCGACGCGTGCCGTCGCGGCCCTCGCCGGAGGACGGCCACTCGTCCGTGGCTGAGGGTCGGATTCCCGTCCTGCGGCCCGCGCGCGTGAACGAGTTCACGCGCCGCCGGGAGCGCGCCCGAACGGCCCGGCGCGACCGCTCCTCGACACCGCTTGACGGCATTCGCACACGCTGCTTCAGCGGGCGGCCCCTCCATCAGGGCGGACGTGACGCCCGGCCCCGCCGCGCCGGCCTGGCACCAAGCTTGCATGGAGACCGCACTCGAGCGTCCCCAGCCCGCTGCCGTGGAAACCCTGATCCGCACCGCCTTCCAGCCGATCATGAGCGAGCGCGGGCACGTCGTCGCCTACGAGGCGCTGCTGCGCTTTCGCGAGGGCCTGGACAAGCCCGAATCGCGCGAGACCGCGATCCGACGCTGGGAGGACTCCGGCTACATCGGCACCGTCGACGTCGCGGTGCTGAAGCAGGCGATCGCCGCGCTCGACCTCCTGCACCCCTCGCTGCTGGTGTGCGTGAACGTGTCGATGATCACGCTCGCCCGGCACGGCGAGCGCTACCTCGGCCATCTCGCCGGCGCCGGCGACAAGGCGAAGCGGCTGGTCGTCGAGGTGACCGACACCGCCGCGCATGGCGACCCCACGCGGCTGCTCGCGTTCGCGCGCGCGTGCGCGGCGCGCCGCGTGCGCCTCGCGCTCGACGACTTCTCGCCCGAGCGGCCGCAATCGGCGGAGACGGTGCTGCGGCTCGTGCGGCCGAAGCTGATCAAGCTCGACCGCAAGTCGGTCTCGGCGGCGTTCCAGAGCGTCGGCGACGACAAGATCGGAGCGATCGTGCGCGTCGCCGCCACCGTCGGCGCGCGCGTCGTCGCGCAGGGCATCGACAGCCAGGAGAAGTTCGACTGGGCCTTCCGGCTCGGGGTGCGCTACTTCCAGGGCTTCCTCGTCGGCCACCCGCGCCAGTTCCCGCTGCTCGACTCCAAGGCCGCGTTCGGCGACCTGCAGGACTCCCAGGCGCCCGCCGAGCTCGCCGCCTGACGGCCCGGCGTGGCGCCGCCGCGCCCGCTACACTCCGCGGCGTTCATCCGCCGGGGACTCCGACATGGAATGGCTCACCGATCCGCAGGCGTGGATCGCGCTCGCGACGCTCACCGCCCTCGAGATCGTGCTGGGCATCGACAACATCATCTTCATCTCGATCCTGGTCGGGCGGCTCCCGGAAGAGCGGCGCAACCTCGCGCGCCGCCTCGGCCTCGGCCTCGCGATGGGCACGCGCATCCTGCTGCTCCTCTCGCTCGCCTGGATCATGACGCTCAAGACGCCGCTCTTCAGCGTGTCGCGCTGGGACATCTCCGGGCGCGACCTGATCCTCCTGCTCGGCGGGCTGTTCCTGCTGTGGAAGAGCGTGCACGAGATCCACAACGCGCTCGAGGGCGAGGCGGACGAGCAAGGCGCGGTCGTGCAGGCCTCGTTCGCCGGCGTGCTGCTCCAGATCGCGATCATCGACATCGTCTTCTCGCTCGACTCGGTCATCACCGCGGTCGGCATGGCCGACGACGTCGAGGTCATGATCATCGCGGTCGTGCTCGCGGTGGCGGTGATGATGCTGGCCGCGCAGCCGATCGGCGAGTTCGTCGACCGCCACCCCACGATCAAGATGCTCGCCCTGTCGTTCCTGATCCTGGTCGGCTTCGCGCTCGTCGCCGAGGGCCTGGATTTCCACGTGCCCAAGGGCTACATCTACTTCGCCATGGCGTTTTCGGTGGGCGTCGAGCTCCTGAACCTCCGCGTGCGGGCGCGGGCGGCGCGGCGCGCCCCGCGGGCGCCGGCGCTGCGGCTCCGCAAGAGCGTGCGCGGGGCCGGGTCCGACGCTCCGGATTGATCGAAGTCAAGAGCGTGCGGGCGGGAAGCGGCGAGGCTATTGCCGGTGCGGAAAGCGGCGTTCCGGGCGGCCTGTTCGCTATAATCGTCAGCCACTTATGCAGCTCTTCACCCTCGGCCTGAACCACGAGAGCGCGCCGCTCGCGATCCGCGAGAAGGTGGCGTTCGGCACCGAGCACCTCAAGCGCGCGCTGGGCGAGATCGGCCGCGCGAAGCCGGTCGAGGAAGCCGCGATCCTCTCGACGTGCAACCGCACCGAGCTCTACTGCGCGGCGGGCGAACCGGGCGCAGCGCTCGCCTGGTTCGCGCGCTACCACGCGCTCGGCGAGCACGACCTGCAGCCCTTCCTGTACACCCTGCCGCGCGAGCAGGCGGTGCGCCACGCCTTCCGCGTCGCCTCCGGCCTCGACTCGATGGTCCTCGGCGAGCCGCAGATCCTCGGGCAGATGAAGGACGCGGTGCGCGCGGCCGCGGAGGTCGGAACGCTCGGTGCGACGCTGTCGCGGCTCTTCGAGCGCTCCTTCGCGGTCGCGAAGGAGGTGCGCACGAACACGCGCATCGGCGCGAACGTGGTGTCGATGGCCGCCGCCGCCGTGCGCCTCGCCGGACGCATCTTCCCGTCCCTGCGCGATACCAGCGTGCTGTTCATCGGTGCAGGCGAGATGGTCGAGCTGTGCGCGACCCACTTCGCGGCGCAGATGCCGCGCGCGATGACGGTCGCGAACCGCACCCTCGAGCGCGCCCAGCACCTCGCGCATCGCCTCGGCGCGCAGGCGATCGAGCTGCGCGACCTGCACGAGCACCTCGCCGCGCACGACATCGTGGTGTCGTGCACCGCGGCTTCGCTGCCGATCCTGGGCAAGGGCACGATGGAGCGGGTGATCAGGGCGCGGCGCCACGCGCCGGTGTTCATGGTCGACCTCGCGGTGCCGCGCGACATCGAGCCGGAGGTCGCGCAGCTCGACGACGTCTACCTCTACACCGTCGACGATCTCGGCGACCTGATCCGGGCGGGCCTGGACGAGCGCACCTCGCACGTCGCCCAGGCCGAGGCGATCATCGACGCCCGCGTCGGATCGTTCCTGCACTGGATGGACGCGCGCGAGCTCGTGCCCACCATCCGCGCCCTGCGCGCGGGCGCGGAGGATGCGCGCCGGCACGAGGTCGAGCGCGCGCTGCGCCTGCTCGCCCGCGGCGACGATCCGCGCCAGGTGCTGGAGGCGCTCTCGCACGGGCTCACGAACAAGCTCATGCACGGGCCCACCCAGGCGCTCCACGACGCGCCCGCGCCGGAGCGGCGCGAGCTCCGCGACCTCGTCGCGCGCCTGTTCAACCTGCGCGGCCGGTAGCGCCCCGGCCTGCGTCGCGCGGCGCGCCCCGGGCGCGCCCGCCGGTCCCGATTCCCCCGTCCGCCAGTCATGAAAGCCAGCATCGCCGCCAAGCTCGACCAGCTCGCCCGCCGCCTCGAGGAGCTGAACGGCTTCCTCGCCACGGAGCAGGCGACGCGCGACCTCGCCGAGTTCCGCCGGCTCTCGCGCGAGCACGCCGAGATCACCCCGATCGTGGAGCGGTTCAACCGGTACCGGGCCGCCGAGTCCGACCGCGCCGCGGCGACCGAAATGCTCGCCGACCCGGAGATGAAGGCGTTCGCGGAGGCCGAGGCGCGCGAGGCCGCCGAGCGCATGACCGCGCTCGAGGCGGAGCTCCAGCGGCTGCTCCTGCCCAAGGACCCGAACGACGAGCGCAACATCTTCCTCGAGATCCGGGCGGGCACCGGCGGCGACGAGTCGGCGCTCTTCGCCGGCGACCTCTTCCGCATGTACTCGCGCTACGCCGAGCGCCACCGCTGGCCGGTGGAGGTGATCTCCGCGAGCCCCTCCGACCTCGGCGGCTTCCGGGAGGCGATCCTGCGCATCGCCGGGCAGGGCGCGTACTCGCGCCTGAAGTTCGAGTCCGGCGGGCACCGCGTCCAGCGCGTGCCGGCGACCGAGACGCAGGGCCGCATCCACACTTCCGCGGCGACGGTCGCGGTGATGCCCGAGCCCGACGAGGTCGGCGACGTCGAGCTCAACCCGGCCGACCTGAAGATCGACACCTACCGCGCCTCGGGGGCGGGCGGCCAGCACGTGAACAAGACCGACTCCGCGGTCCGCATCACGCACCTGCCGACCGGCATCGTGGTCGAGTGCCAGGACGACCGCTCCCAGCACAAGAACAAGGCGCGCGCCATGTCGCTGCTCGGCGCGCGCATCAAGGATCAGCAGCAGCGCGAGCAGCGCGCCAAGGAGGCGGCCACGCGCAAGTCGCTCGTGGGGAGCGGGGACCGATCCGACCGCATCCGCACCTACAACTTCCCGCAGGGGCGCGTCACCGACCACCGCATCAACTTCACCCTGCACCGGATCGCCGACATCATGGACGGCGACCTCGACGAGCTCCTCGACCAGCTCGCCGCCGAGCACCAGGCGGAGCAGCTCGCCGCGCTCGCCGAGACGGCGGCGTGACCGCGACCGTCGCTTCGCTCCTCGCCGCCTCCGGGCTGCCGCCGCTCGAGGCGCAGGTGCTCGCCGCGCACGCGCTCGCCACGTCTCGCGCGAGCCTCCTCGCCGACCAGGCGCGGCCGGTGAACGGCGCGGAGGCGCGCCGGATCGAGCGCCTCTTCATGCGGCGCCGCGCGGGCGAGCCGGTCGCCTACCTGACGGGCGAGCGGGAATTCTTCGGGCTGTCCCTCGCGATCACCGCGGACGTCCTGATCCCGCGCCCGGAGACCGAGCTGCTGGTCGCGCTCGCGCTCGAGCTCGCGCCCGCGGGCGCGCGCGTGCTCGACCTGGGGACCGGCAGCGGCGCGGTGGCGGTCGCGCTCGCGCACGAGGAGCCGGACATGGAAGTGGTGGCGGTCGATGCGTCGGCCGACGCGCTCGCGCTCGCGCGCGAGAACGCGCGGCGCCACGGCGCGACCATCCGCTTCGCCTACGGCGACTGGTTCGCCGGGCTCGGCGCGGGCGGGCGGGACGAGCGCTTCGACGTGATCGTGGCGAACCCGCCCTACGTCGCCGCGGGCGACGAGCATCTCGAGCAGGGCGACCTGCGCTTCGAGCCGCGCGCGGCGCTCGTCAGCGGCGCCGACGGGCTCGACGCGATCCGCACGATCGTGGCGCGGGCCCAGGATCACCTGCGGCCCGGCGGGTGGCTCCTGTTCGAGCACGGCTACGACCAGGGCGAGCGCTGCCGCAGCCTGCTCGCGATGTACGGCTACGCGCAGGTGCAGACGTGGCCGGACCTCGCGGGGCTCGACCGGGTGAGCGGCGGGCGGGCGCGCTAGCGGGCGAGCCTGCGCTTGAGACGGGCGAGGTCGCGACCGACCGCCCGCACGGTCCGCGCCTGCATCCGGCGATAGGCCGCAAGGACTTCCGCGCCGAGCGGCGTGAGACGCGCGCCGCCCCCGGCCGGTCCGCCCTTGGCGGCCGCCACGACCGGGACGCGGAAGCAGCGGTTCATCGTGTCGACGAGCAGCCACGCGCGCTTGTAGCTCATTCCCATTCTCCGGCCGGCGGCCGCGATCGAGCCGGTCGCGGCGATGCCCTCGAGCAGGTCGGCCTTGCCCGGGCCGATCGCGACGTCGCGCCGGAGCGTGACGCGCAGGTGCACCGCAACCGGTTCGTCGGAGCGCTGCGCCTGGCGCCGGGCTGCTCTGGGCATGGCCGATTCTAGCCCCGGCGCGGGCGCGCCAAGATCGGCAGTGCCATGCATATTGCGGCCACCGTCACGGTCCGATATGTTCCTTTGGCCATATCGGTCTAGAATGGAGGTCTCCATGAACTTCAGCAACGCACTCGCGCGCGCCCTGCTGCTCGCCGCCGCGCTCGGCGCCGGCGGCGCCCGGGGCGCCGAGGCCCCCAACGTCGCGGTCGCGGCGAACCTGAACTTCGCCATGCCGGAGATCGCCGCCGCGTTCAAGCAGAAGACCGGGCGCGAGGTCAAGCTCGCGTTCGGCGCCTCGGGCAACTTCTCGCGCCAGATCCGCGCCGGCGCGCCGTTCGAGCTCTTCCTCTCGGCCGACGAGTCGAACGTGAAGGCGCTCGCCGACGCCGGCGTGACCGTCGACGGCGGCAGCGTCTACGCGATCGGCCGGCTCGCGCTCTTTGCGCCGAACGCGTCGGCGGTGCAGGTCGACGCGGCGCTCGTCGGTCTCGCCGCGGCGGTGCGCACCGGCGCCGCAAAGCGGGTCGCGATCGCGAACCCGGAGCTCGCGCCGTACGGCGTCGCGGCGCGCGAGGCGCTGCGGCGCAAGGGCCTCTGGGACGCGCTGCAGGGCCGCATCGTGTTCGGGGAGAACGTGAACCAGACCGCGCAGTTCGCGCTCGCCGGGGGCATCGACGCGGCGTTCCTCCCGCACTCGATCGTCGTCGCGCCGAGCTTCGCCGGCAAGGGCCGCGCGGCGCTGCTGCCCGAAGCGCTGCACGATCCGATCGTCCAGCGGATGGTGCTCGTCAAGGGGGCGGGCGACACGGCGCGCGGGCTCTACGCGTTCATGACCGGCCCCGAGGCGCGCGCCATCCTGGAGCGCTACGGCTTCGGCCCGCCCGGGCAGTAGCCCCGGCATGGACGGCCAGGCGCTCGCGCTCTCGCTCCAGCTCGCGGTCGGCACCGCGCTCGTGCTCCTGCCGCTCGCCGTCCTGGCCGGCCGCGCGCTCGCCTGGCGCCGCTTCGCGGGCAAGCCGGCGCTCGAGGCGATCCTCGCGCTGCCGCTCGTGCTGCCGCCGACCGTGCTCGGCTACTACCTGCTGGTGAGCTTCGCGCCGACCTCGGCGCTCGGCGCGCTCTACCAGTCGGTCTTCGGCAGCACGCTCGCGTTCAGCTTCGAGGGTCTGCTGGCCGCGTCGGTGATCGCGAACATCCCGTTCGCCGTGCAGCCCGCGCAGCGCGGCTTCGAGTCGATCGCGACCGAGGTGCGCGAGGCGGCGTGGCTGTGCGGCATGTCGCCGTGGCGCGCCTTCCTGCGCGTCGAGCTCCCGCTCGCGTGGCCCGGCCTGCTCACCGCGCTCGTGCTCACGTTCGCGCACACGCTGGGCGAGTTCGGCGTCGTGCTGATGGTCGGGGGCAACATCCCGGGCGAGACGCGCACGGCCGCGATCGCGATCTACGATCGCGCCCAGGCCCTCGACGAGCGCGCGGCGGGCGTGATGGCGGCGACGCTGCTCGCGCTCTCGTTCGTCGCGATCGCGATCGTCTACTGGCTCGACCGCGCGCGGCGGCCGCATGGCTAGCGCGGGCCTGCACGTCGCGCTGCGGCAGGCGGCGCCGATCCCGCTCGACGCGCGGTTCGAGTGCGGGCCGGGCGAGCTGCTCGCGCTCGTCGGACCCTCGGGCAGCGGCAAGACGACGATCCTGCGCGCGATCGCAGGCCTCGTGCGGCCGCGCTCGGGCGAGGTGCGCTGCAACGGCGCGACCTGGATGGACGGGCGCGCGTTCACGCCGCCGCAGGCGCGCCACGTCGGCCTCGTGTTCCAGCACTACGCGCTGTTCCCGCACATGACCGCGAGCGGCAACGTCGAGGCCGCGCTGCCGGTCGCCCTCGCGCGCTCGGCGCGCGCGGAGGCCGCGCGCGAGCTGCTCGAGTTCGTCCACCTCGGCGGGCTCGGGGACCGGCGCCCGCGCGAGCTGTCGGGCGGGCAGCAGCAGCGCGTCGCCCTGGCGCGGGCGCTCGCGCGCGACCCGCAGGTGCTGCTGCTCGACGAGCCGTTCTCGGCCGTGGACCAGGTGACGCGCAGGCGGCTGCAGCACGAGCTCGCGCAGATGCGCCAGCGCCTGCGCATCCCGATCGTGCTGGTGACGCACGACCTCGAGGAGGCCGCCGCGCTCGCCGACCGCATGGTCGTCCTGCACCGCGGCGCGACGCTGCAGTCGGGTCCGCCGCTCGAGGTGCTGGCGCGGCCGCGCGACGCGCTGGTCGCGCGCCTGGTGGATTTCCGCAACCTCTATCACGGCGAGGTGGTCGCGCACGATCCGGCGGCGGGCACGACGCGCCTGCGCTGGGGGCGCTACGAGCTCGAGGCGTCGCACCAGCCCGCGTACGCGGCCGGCGCGCGCATCTGCTGGGGCATCCAGCCGGCGCACTGCGTGCTGCACCGGCGCGACCGGCCCTCCCGCGGGGAGCGCGAGAACCCGGTGAGCGGCGTCGTCGGCGAGTACCTCCCCTTCGGCGAGAATGCCGCGGTCACCCTCTGGGTCGACGGGCGCCCCGGGGTCGAGCTGCGCTTCTCGGTCCCGACCCACGTGGCGGCCCGCAACGGCCTCGCCCAGGGCGTGGAGGCGCGCGTGTCCCTGCTGCGCGAGGCGCTCCACTTCATGCCTTACGCGCCGCTGGAGCGGCCCCAGGGAGCCCCGGAGGAAGCGGTCGTTGACCCCGCCCGGGCAGCCGGCTAGAATTCAATCCCGACAAATTTTGTCAGGTATAAGGACTGCCTATGGACGCGCAACAGACGATCAAGCAGCAGGTGACCTCGAACCCGGTCGTGCTGTACATGAAGGGCACGCCCCATTTTCCGCAGTGCGGCTTCTCCGCCATGGCGGTGCAGATCCTGCGCGCGTGCGGCGTCGAGGAGTTCTTCAGCGTGAACGTGCTCGACGAGCCGGAGATCCGCAACGGGGTCAAGGAGTACGCCAACTGGCCCACGATCCCGCAGCTCTACGTGAACGGCGAGTTCGTCGGCGGCTCGGACATCATGCGCGAGATGTACGAGTCGGGCGAGCTGCAGAAGGTGCTCGCGAAGCAGGCGGCCTGAGGTCGCGGCGTCCGCGTCCGGGAAGGCGCCTGCGGGCGCCTTTTCTTCTGCGCGGCCGAGGCCCGCGCCTACAGGCCGAGCACGAGGCAGGTCGTGGTGCCGTGGGCGTAGAGCTTGCCGTCCGCGCCCACGATGCGCCCCTCGGCCGTCACGATCGTGCGGCCGGCGTTGACCACGCGCCCCTCCGCGCGCACCGGCCCGGTCTCGCTCGAGAGCGGCCGCACCAGGTTCACCTTCAGCTCGACGGTCGTGTAGCCCTGGCCCGCCGCGAGCGTGCTCTGGGCCGCGCAGCCCATGCAGGAGTCGAGCAGGGTGCACGCCCAGCCGCCGTGCACCGACCCGATCGGGTTGTAGAACTCGTGCCGCGCCTCGCCCATGAAGACCGCGTGGCCCCGGGTCGCCTCGACGAGGAAGAAGTCGAGCGTGTCGCTCATGGGCGGGTGCGGCAGCCGGCCGTCGGCGATCGCGCGCAGGAACTCGAGCCCGCTCATCGAGCGGATCGTCTCCACCGTGCTCACGCCGGCCGCGCTCGTGCGCCCCGGCGCGCGCGCGATCAGCGCGCGCCACGCTTCGCGCGTCGACTCGGTCTTCGTCATCGCTCCTTCTCCGTCGGGTCCACGGGCTCCAGCAGCCGCGCCATCATCCGCTCGGCCTGCGGCAGGTACCCCCCGCCGAACAGGTTGAGGTGGTTGAGGACGTGGTACAGGTTGTACAGGACGCGCCGCCGCCGGTAGCCGGCCGCGATCGCGCGCACTTCCCGGTAGCCCTCGTAGAAGCTCTCCGGGAAGCCGCCGAAGAGCTCGGTCAGCGCGAGGTCGGCTTCGGCGTCGCCATAATAAACCGCGGGGTCGAACACCACCGGGGTGCCGGCGCGGAGGAAGGCCGCGTTCCCGCACCACAGGTCGCCGTGCAGCAGCGCCGGCGCGGCGTCGTGCCCGTCGAGCAGCCGCGGCACCGCGGCGAGCACCTGCGCCCCGAGCGCCTGCAGCCGGCCGTCGTGCCCGTTGGCGCGCGCGCGCTCGAGCTGCGGGGCGAGGCGCCGCGTCTGCCAGAACTCCGGCCACGACGCGCTCGGCGCGTTCGGCTGGGGCGTGAGGCCGATGAAGTTGTCGCGCGCCCAGCCGAAGTGCGGCCCGCGCTGCGCGTGCTGGCGCGCGAGCCGGCGCCCGAGCTCGCGGTGCGCCGCCGCCGTGCCCGCGCCGAGCGCCAGGTGCTCGAGCACCAGGAACGCGCGCCCCGCGGCCTCGCCCTGCGCGACCGGCCGGGGCACGCGCATTCCCGCCGCGGCGAGCGCGACGAGGCCGTCCACCTCGGCCGCGAACGTCGGGGCGAAGGGCGGGTCGTTCAGCTTCGCGAAGTAGCGCGCGTCGTCCGGGCCTTCCAGCGCGAGCGCCTGGTGGATGCAGCCGCCGCCGACGGGCGCCGCACGCACGAGGCGAAAGGGCGTGCCGGTCGCGCGGGAGACCGCGGCGGCGAGCGCCGCGGCGAGCGCGGGCGGGAGCGTCACACCGCCGAGAGGCGGTTGTTGGCCATCGTCAGGCGCTCGACCAGGATCGCCATGAACGCGCGGTCGAAGCGGTGCTGGCAGGCGTCGGAGGCGTGCGCGAGGTCGTCGCATCGGATCGTGATGACCCGCGACGGGGCGAGCGTCACCACGTCGGCGGTGCGCTCGTTGGTCTGGCGCGAGATGTAGGCCATCTCGCCGAAGCACTCGCCGGCGCTGAGGATGTTCAGCAGCTTCTGGCGCTTGGTGACCTTGACCTCGCCGGAGGCGAGCATGCAGAAGAAGTCGCCCGGGTCGCCGGCGCGGATGATCGGGGTCCCGGGCTCGGCGTCGCGCCACGAGCTGATGCGCAGCACCTCCCACAGCTCGGCGTCGGTGAAGTCGCGGAAGAACTCCATCGCGCGCAGCGTATTGAACTTCTCGGAGTCGGCGACCTCCTCGGTCGGGCGGCGCACCGCCTCCGAGCTCAGCACCTCGGCGAGGTCGAGCGAGAACTCGTCCCAGGTCTGGTAGCGGCGCTCGAGGTCCTTCTCCATCGCCCTGCGCACGATGCGGTCGAGCGCGGGCGGGACCTCCTTGCGGTGCGCGGAGGCGAGCGGCGGATCGACCGAGGTGATCTGGTACATCATGCTGAAGTTGTTGCGGGCGTTGAAGGGCAGCACGCCGGAGAGCAGCTGGTACATGACGACGCCGAGCGAGTAGATGTCGGTGCGGTGGTCGAGCGGCAGCTCCTTTACCTGCTGCGGCGACATGTACGCGGGCGAGCCGACGCCGGTGACCTGCGTCGTGTCGCCGGTCGACATGATGGCCGAGCCGAAGTCGGTGATCTTGATCTCGGTGTCGCCGGAGAGCAGGATGTTCGCCGGCTTGATGTCGCGGTGCGTGACCCCGAGCTTGTGCGCGAAGTCGAGCGCGCGCGTGCACTTGAAGACGATCTCCACGATCTTGTCGAGCGGCAGGAGGTTCTCCGGCACGCAGAACTGCTCCAGCGTGCCGCCGGGCACGTACTCGACGACGATGTAGGACAGCTTCTCGCCCACCACCGCGTCGTAGATCTGGGCGATGTGCGGGTGCGCGAGCTTGCCGGCGAGCGAGGCCTCGGTGACGAACAGCTTGCGGTAGAGCTTGCCGCCCTGCGGGTCGTTGAGGCGCTCCTGGTAGACGATCTTCACCGCGACGTCGCGGCTCGCGAACTCGTCGTGGCAGAGGTACACCTCGCTCGTCGCGCCCTCGCCGAGCTTGCGCAGGACCTGGTACTTGCCGATGCGGTCCGGGGCGGGCGCGGCCGTGGCGTGCTCGAGGATCGCGGTCGCTTCCATGGTCCGGCGAGTGTGGGCCGGGGCGGCCGGCGGTTCAAGCGCGCCGTGCCCCGCGATTGGGAAAGTTCCGCACGACGCGTGCAACGCCGCCGCGCAGGCGGGGACGAGGGCGCGCGGAGGCCGCGCCCCCGCGCGGGGCAGCTAGTCCGCGAGCTCCGCCCGGGCGCGCGCGACGGCCGCCCGCACCTGCTCCGGGGCGGTGCCGCCGGGGTGGTTCCGGCTCGCGAGCGACCCCTCGACGGTCAGCACCGTGAATACGTCCTCCCCGGCCTGGGGGGCGAACTGCCGCAGCACCGGCAGGGGCAGGCCAGCGAGGTCGACCCCGGTTCGATCGGCCTCGCGCACGGCGCGCGCGACCGCCTCGTGCGCGTCGCGGAAGGGCACGCCCTTCTTCACCAGGTAGTCGGCGAGATCGGTCGCCGTGGCGAAGCCCTCGGCCGCGGCCGCGCGCATCGCCGCCGCGTCGACCTCGATGCCCGGCACCAGCGCGGCGAAGAGCGCGAGCGTGTCGACGAGCGTGTCGACGGTGTCGAAGAGCGGCTCCTTGTCCTCCTGGTTGTCCTTGTTGTAGGCGAGCGGCTGGCCCTTCATCAGCGTGAGCAGCGCCACCAGGTGGCCGAACACGCGCCCCGCCTTCCCGCGCGCGAGCTCCGGCACGTCGGGGTTCTTCTTCTGCGGCATGATCGACGAGCCGGTGCAGAAGCGGTCGGGCAGGCGCACGAAGCCGAAGCGCGGGCTCATCCACAGCACGAGCTCCTCGCAGAAGCGCGAGAGGTGCACCATGAGGATCGACGCGCCGGCGCAGAACTCGAGCGCGAAGTCGCGGTCGCTCACCGCGTCGAGCGAGTTCGCGCACAGGCCGTCGAAGCCGAGCTCGCGCGCCACCCGCGCGCGGTCGATCGGGTAGGTGGTGCCGGCGAGCGCCGCGGCGCCGAGCGGCAGCAGGTTCGCGCGCCGCCGGCAGTCGGCGAACCGCGCGCGGTCGCGCTTGAGCATCTCGTAGTAGGCCATCAGGTGATGGCCGAACGTCACCGGCTGCGCGACCTGCAGGTGCGTGAAGCCGGGCATCGCGGTCGCGGCGTGCTGGTCGGCGAGCTCCACCAGCGCGCGCTGCATCGCGCGCGCCTGCGCGTCGACCTCGTCGATCGCCGCGCGCAGGTACAGCCGCACGTCGGTCGCCACCTGGTCGTTGCGCGAGCGCGCGGTGTGCAGGCGCTTGCCGGCCTCGCCCACGAGCGCGGTGAGCCGCCGCTCGATGTTGAGGTGCACGTCCTCGGCCGCGAGCGCCCATTCGAAGCGGCCGGAGCGGATCTCCTCGCCGATCGTCGCCATCCCGCGCTCGATGTCGGCGAGATCCTGCGCCGCGATCACGCCGCAGGCCGCGAGCATGCGCGCGTGGGCGAGCGACGCCGCGATGTCGAACGCGGCGAGCCGCCGGTCGAAGCCGACCGACGCGGTGTACCGCAGCACGCGCTCGTCGAGGCCCTCGGCGAAACGGCCCGACCACTTGGGCGCGGTGTGACCCTTTTCCTCAGGCTCCGGCATGGCGGCTTGTCAATCTCGGCTGGCGGCTTGAGAATCGCCCGCAAAACAACGCCTTATCGCGTTGCCCCGGCGGGTATGATGGCGGCGCCATTCTAGCAGCGTGAGGCATGAGCCCGAACTCGAGTGCCGTCCCCGACGCGCTCCCCGACTTCCGCAACCTCGGGGTGGTGGCGCGCATCCTCGTGGGCGTGAATCTCGGCGCGTTCGTCGCCGCGGCGCTCAAGGCCACCACCTTCCAGCAGCTGCTGGGCGAGTTCCTGGACATCGCGCTGGTGGTGCAGCCGGCGCTGATCGCGAGCCTCGCGCTGCTGTCGGCGGCGAGCCCGTGGCTCGCGCGCCTGCCGTACTTCATCGGGCTCGCCGCGGTCGCGACGCTCGTGCTGGTGCTCGCCTCGGGCGCGGCGTTCCTGCGCGCGAGCGTCGACCCGGCGCCGCTCGGCGTCGTGCGCGCCGGGGCGTTCGGCCTGCTCACGACCGCGCTCCTCGCCGGCTACTTCCACCTGCGCAGCCGCGCCTTCTCGCCCGCGCTCGCCGAGGCGCGGCTGCAGGCGCTGCAGGCGCGCATCCGCCCGCACTTCCTCTTCAACACGCTCAACGCGGTGCTGTCGCTGATCCGCCGGGACGCGCGGCGCGCCGAGAGCGCGATCGAGGACCTCGCCGAGCTCTACCGCATGGTGATGGCGGACGCGAAGAACCTCACCACGCTCGCGCGCGAGCTGGATCTCACGCGCCAGTACCTCAACCTCGAGCAGCTGCGTCTCGGCGAGCGGCTGGTGGTCGACTGGCAGACGGCCGAGGCGCCGCGCGACGCCCTGGTGCCGCCGCTCCTGCTGCAGCCGCTGGTCGAGAACGCCGTGTA
This sequence comes from Betaproteobacteria bacterium, assembly GCA_019137045.1. Classification (GTDB taxonomy): domain Bacteria; phylum Pseudomonadota; class Gammaproteobacteria; order Burkholderiales; family SG8-39; genus JAGVSZ01. The sequence continues at coordinate 2,230 of JAGVSZ010000260.1, read as the reverse complement.
CCACGGCATCGAGCCCGGCGCGGCGCCCGGCACGATCGTGATCGCGATCCGGCGCGAGCGCGACCGGGTGCACGTCAAGCTCACCAACCCGTACCACCCCGAGCACCAGCACCGCCAGGGCAACCGCATCGCGCTCGCGAACATCCGCGAGCGCCTCGCGCTGCACTTCGACGTCGAGGGCGTGCTCGAGAGCGGGGTGAACGGGGCGCGCTACGAGATCCGCATGACGATGCCCTACCGGCGCGCCGCCGCGCAGTCGGTGCCGGGCGAGCGCGCGGCGGCGTGACCGGGAGCGCGCCATGACCGCGCCGGCGCCGCTGAGGGTGTTCCTGGTCGACGACGAGCAGCCCGCGCGCGCGCGCATGCGGGAGGTGCTCGGCGATCTCGCCGCCGAGCTGCCGAACGTCGTGGTGGGCGAGGCGGCCACGGGCCAGGAGGCGCTCGGCACGCTGCCGGCGGCCGCGCCCGACGTCGTGCTCGTCGACATCCACATGCCGCAGATGAGCGGCATGGAGTTCGCGCGCCACCTCGCGATCCTCGATGCGCCGCCGGCGGTGGTGTTCGTGACCGCGCACGACCAGTACGCGATCGAGGCGTTCGAGGTGAACGCGCTCGACTACCTGCTCAAGCCGGTGCGCGCGGCGCGGCTCGCGGGTGCGCTCGCGAAGGCGCGCGCCACCGGCGGGGTGCGGCGCGAGGCGGTCGACCGCGCCGCGGTGCAGGCGGGCCAGGTGCCGCGGCGCTTCTTCTCGATCGGCGAGCGCGGCAAGATCCTGCTCGTGAGCGTCGCCGACGTGGTGTACCTGAAGGCCGAGCTGAAGTACGTCACGGTGCGCACGCCCGACAGGGAGCACCTGCTGGAGGAGGCGCTGACCGGCCTCGAGCAGGAGTTCGCCGGCATCTTCGTGCGCATCCACCGCTCGTGCCTCGTCGCGCGCCGGCGCATCCGCGGGTTCGAGCGCGTGACCGACGAGGACGGCGAGGGGGCCGGCTGGGCGGTGATCCTCGACGGCGTGGCCGAGAAGCTGCCGGTCAGCCGGCGGCAGTGGCCCGCCGTGAAGGCGCTGGCGAACGGATGAGCCGCTATTGCGCGGCGAGCTTCGCCTGGGCCGCTTCGATGCGCCGTTCGAGCAGCCCGCCGTAGAGGTCGGCCGAGGCGATCCCGATCAGGGGGTCGGCGAGCGTCTCGCCGCGCGGGCCGAGGAAGACGACGTAGGGGACGATGCGCACCGTGCGCCCCCTGCCGAGCGCCGCGTGCGTCGTGGGGTGACCGTCGAAGCCGACCACCGGCCGGCCGCTCTCGACGTCGATCTCGCGCACCAGCACCCGTTTCGCCGCGGCCGGATCCGCGTGCATCGGGCCGAGGAAGCCCGCGCGCACCTTGCGGCAGTAGGGGCAGTCCGTCGTGCCGTAGAGCACGACGATGACGCGGCCCGTCGCGCGCGCGGCCCGGCCGTCCGCGGCGAGGTCGCGCGCGTAGGGAATGGGCTGCGCAGCGGCGGCCGCGAAGGCGCACGATGCTAGAATCGCCGCGCATCCCCAGCGCAGCGCGCGCAGCGCGTTCACCGTCATCCCGACCCCGCCTTGAAGTCTCCCGAGCGCATCGTCATCGCCTCGCGCGTCTCGCGCCTCGCCCTCTGGCAGGCCGGGCACGTGCGCGTGCGCCTCGCGCAATTGTATCCGGCGTGCCGCGTCGAGATCCTCGGCCTCACCACCCGCGGCGACGAGATCCTCGACCGCTCGCTCGCCAAGATCGGCGGCAAGGGGCTGTTCGTCAAGGAGCTCGAGAACGCGCTCGAGGACGGCCGCGCGGACATCGCGGTGCACTCCGCGAAGGACGTGCCGATGGACCTGCCGGCCGGCTTTGCGCTCGCCGCGTTCCTCGCGCGCGAGGACCCGCGCGACGCGCTGGTCTCGAACGCGCACGCCCGGCTCGCCGACCTGCCGGCCGGCGCGGTGGTCGGCACCTCCAGCCTGCGGCGCGAGGCGCAGCTGCGCGCGCGCTTTCCGGCGCTCGCGATCCGGCCGCTGCGCGGCAGTCTCGACACGCGGCTCGCGAAGCTCGACCGCGGCGAGTACGCGGCGATCGTGCTGGCCGTCGCGGGCCTGAAGCGCCTCGGGCTCGGGGAGCGCATCCGCGCGATCCTCGCGCCGGAGGAGAGCCTGCCGGCGGTCGGGCAGGGCGCGCTGGCGGTCGAGTGCCGCGCCGACCGCCCCGAGCTCGCCGCCG